>JAUWBB010000179.1 GCA_030605195.1 Bacteroidota bacterium | reverse complement strand
TAGTTTGCCCCAAAAGAAAAGACATACTCTCCCATCGATCCTTCAGAATTAATTGTCCGTCTCTGGACCTGGCCATAAGTCGAATTCGCGTTATCACCATATTCCGACAATACCGTCTCATATTCTGTCGGATTTCCTGTTACTGTATCAATTAACCAGGCGGCCCATGCAAGATCCTCTTCAAATGGATATAATTGGTCAATCGGATTACCGTCGGCCATATCGGCAAAATAATCCAACATTGAGTTTTCGTTATTAACTCCCTCGATGACAATATTTCTGTTGAAATTATTCAACCGGTTGTATCCGGCTCCAAGACTCACACTCACCCAGCCTTCTTTCCGGTTTGTATTATAGGTTGAGATAAAACCAAAATGGTTTAAATTAAAGTTATATACAATATCCTCCTTTGAATTTTCTGAAAAAGCCGAGCTGGTTTTATCATAGAAAAGAGTTGGGCTGAAGGATATTTCCGTGCCTCTGAAAACCCCTATTCCACCTGGATTTAAGCTCAGTGAGGAAAAGTCGCCCCCCAGGGCTCCGAATGCTCCTCCCATGCTCAACGATCTTGCCGTCCCCCCGCTGAATGTTTGTGAATACCGGAGAGCATCAAGCTCGCCCTGAGAATAACCCGATAAGGTGATAATTGTAATAAGGGTTACTATGGAAAATATTTTTTTCATGACTCAAGTATTTAAAATTTAAACATAAAACCTCTGATCCAAAGAATAATCCCTGGTAAAACCGATGGTAGAAACCCCGGTAACAAACCTATGGCAATCGTTTGTTTAATTTTATCTTCTCCGTCCACTTGACGAGGAAGAGCTTCTGCCGGACGATGAAGATGAAGATCTTGAGCCTGAGCTTGAGGATCGGCTGCTACCGCTCGACTGGAAGCCCGAACTGGAACTCCGGCTTGATGATCCTGAATAACTGGAACTACTGCTTCTGGTCGGAGCCGAATAACTCGAACTACTCCTGGAAACGGAGCTGCTTGGCCTGGAATAGACAGATCTTGAAGAACTTGAGGAACTTCTGCTCTGGTAAGTTCTTGAGCTTCTGTTATATGTTGGTTTTGAGACCGTCCGTGTATTGTTATAACTGGGATAATACCTTTGCGTGCCGGTTGAAGATCTGCTTGTAGCAGTAGAGCCGGAGGATCTTCTACTTACGGAAGTATTACTGCTCGCATTCTGTCTCGGTGTTATCCTGGTAGTGCTAACTTTTCTTGATGTTGCCGATCCGGAAACATTGGCGCTTGTACGTCTGTTGTTGGTATAAGTCGATGCCGTTGACCTGGAATCAGTACTTCGTCCGGTGCCGGTAACAGCAGAGTTGTTCGCGGAGGTCCTTCGACTGTTTATGTCGCTCCTCCCTGTAGTGCTTCGCTTAATGGGAGAAGAGCTACTGGCGGCAATAGCCCGGTTGCTGGCTCCTGCCCTGCGATGACCATAATAAACATCGTTGGAGCGAACAGGACGCTGGGAATAACCGTAACTTCCATAATATGACCCATACCCACCATAATAATCATATGGAGAATACCAGTTGGAATAGAAAGGAGAATACCAACTATAATACGGAGAATATAACCTCATTCTCCGGTACATCCGGTAGCGTGACCAGGAATCCATATAAAATCCTGAACCCCAGTAGAAAGGATCATAATCCCAATAAAATGGATCATAAAAAGAACTATAGTAACCAACTCCTGCAAAAGGAGAATTAAATAACCTGATCCTTCTCGAGTAATTGTAATCATAAGGATCGTAAACACTTCCTGTATAATAATTGTTTACAACAACACCCTCGTCACCTTTCTCAAAATATTCACCCTGTATCGTATCGTATACGGGAATTTCACTTTCCAAAAGGATACCTTCAGTTTCGTAATTGTCAATTGCCTGGTAGTAATTATCAGATGCTACAGGTGGTTTTCGAGTAACAACTACAATTGGCTCATCTTCAGGTGAATAATAAATATCATCATAACCTGATGAAACAAAAAAGCCGGTTGAACATGCACTAAGTAAAAGTGCGGTTAACGATAAAAAGGTAATTTTTGCTTTCATGATTAATCCTCCTGGGATTTATTTCCAAAATTTTTTAATTCTCATTTAAACATGTTGCAAATACTATACCAAACTATGCATTATTTTGCTTGAAATATTATTAATGTAGCAATGTCGCGATAAAAAATCTGCTGAAAGCATTTTTTTGGGGGAATAGTGGAATGCTGGAACCATTCTGTGAGTGAAGCGAACAGAATGTCTCACGAACGGGATTGAGCGAACGATTGGCTCGAACGAAGTAAGTACCAATCTTCATGAGCTGGTTCCAGAGCCTGGATTATGGGAGCGAATAACGATTGTGGGAGCGAGTAATAGTGGAATAACTCAATATGGCTTTTCTCACGATTTGACTGATTAGTGCTTGTCTATAAACTCAGAATATTTGAATAATGAACAAGGATTACCTTCGGTGAGATCGCCCCGCCCAGGCGGGGCTAAGTTAACGATTTTTGATTTATAACCGGACACTAATGCAACCATATTTTTAACAAACTAACTATTTTTTTCTTCGTGTTGAATTTGATGCAGGACTTTTTTTAATACTTTTCGATGCGGTACTCCGGCTCTGTTTAACCTGGTTGGTTTTCTTCGTACTGCCGGAAGATGGCTTCCTGTATTTGGAACCTGATGAACTGCTCTTCGATCTTGAACTAACAGTTTTATTTGATGTCCTGTTACCAGAAGACTTATAGCTTGTACCTGACCGGCTGCTCCCGGATACATTTGAGCTTCCTGACGAGCGCCTTGACGGGCTTTGATACTTTGAAGAACCAGCAGACGACCTCCGGGAAACATCAGATTTATTTCCGCTTCTATCTCCGGATGTTGATGGTCTTGTTGTTACACTTTTCTTAACCACACGGGTATTTGTATTTGAATATGAAGTGCTTCTCCGGTTTGTCGTAGTCGCGGAATTTCTTTTTACATCCGAGTTAGTCCGCCCCGAAGTTACAAATCTCCTATTATTATCTGTGTTTGAGATCACTTCCCTCCGCCTGGTATTTACCGGAGTTCCCGAATTAATATTCTTATTCCTGTATACAGGTGTTCCCTTCACTGACCGGGAGTAATAACCGTATTCAGGATAATATTTCGAATAATACGGTTTGCTGTAACCATATGCATAGACTGGTCTTGAATACCGCACATGACGTCCAAACCTACCACCATAATAGTACTGGTTTTTTATTTTTGTTCTATAAACCACACGGTAAGTTGGGTGGAAATAATGAACATGTGAAGTATAGAAAACGGGTCTGTACCAGTCATAAGAATACGGCTCATAATAAGGGTCATAATAATGGTACCATGCCGGACCACCAAAAGAGATTCCCAGCCTCACGGGACTCCACATAGACCCCATATAAATACTGATACCCCAATATGCCGGTTCCCACGTATACCAATAACTATCGGTATATATCGAATTATAGTAACCCGAACTTACCCAGGGCCTGTGAAACCTGCGGATCCTTGAGGCATAATAATAATCATACAGGTAATCCTTATCGCCATAGTAGTAATTATTAATAACGAGATCAGAATCCTGACGGAAGGTTGATTTATATGGAAAATTATCGGAATTCTTATATTCTGCAGGTACAGAATAACCTGTATAACTTATTAAGAATAAGCTTGCCAGAATTATTGATGTTTTAGTTTGAGTTTTCATGATACACCTCCCATTTGTTTTTAAATATCTGATAGATTTTATTTACTTTGCATCAATTTCGCCTTTCACAAAAATAACGGACAAATACTATACCAAAAAATTATTATGTCAAAAGTTTTAACCGGCAGAAAAGAGAATTACGCGCAGTGGTACAACGATTTAGTAATTAAGGCAGACCTTGCAGAAAATTCCTCGGTAAGAGGATGCATGGTGATTAAACCGAATGGTTATGCCATTTGGGAAAAAATACAGGCGGAACTGGATAAAATGTTTAAAGCTACCGGTCATTCCAATGCATACTTCCCGCTTTTTATCCCCAAATCGTTTTTTAGCCGGGAAGCAAGCCATGTTGAAGAATTTGCCAAAGAATGCGCCGTGGTTACACATTACAGGTTAAAAAAAGATCCGGAAGGAAAAGGAATTATTGTTGATCCGGATGCCAAATTAGAAGAAGAACTGATTATACGCCCCACATCAGAAACCATTATTTGGAATACATATAAGAACTGGATACAGTCATATCGCGATTTACCTCTTTTAATCAATCAATGGGCCAATGTTGTACGATGGGAAATGCGAACCCGTTTATTCCTGAGAACAACCGAATTTCTATGGCAGGAAGGTCATACAGCTCATGCAACCAGAGAAGAAGCTATTGAAGAAACCTTGAAAATAATTGATTTGTATGCCGACTTCGCTGAAAATTTTATGGCAATGCCGGTAATAAAAGGCACAAAAACGGAATCTGAACGATTTGCGGGAGCCATTGAAACCTACGCGATTGAAGCCCTTATGCAGGATGGCAAAGCATTGCAATCGGGCACTTCTCATTTCCTTGGTCAGAATTTTGCCAAAGCATTTGACGTTACATTCACCGATAAAACAGGCAAACTCGACTGGGTTTGGGCTACATCGTGGGGGGTTTCAACCCGGCTGATGGGAGCTCTTGTTATGGCACACTCCGATGACGATGGACTGATTATACCTCCTAAACTCGCCCCGGTTCAGGTCGTTATCATCCCTATTTACAAAAATAACCATGAACTCGCCAGAATTACCGAGGTAGCAAATCAGATCAAATCAAATCTGGAATCAACCGGTATCTCAGTAAAATATGACGACAGGGATACCCGGAAACCAGGATGGAAATTCGCTGAATATGAATTAAAGGGTGTACCGGTCAGACTGGCTATCGGGCCAAGGGATCTGGAAAACCGTACCGTGGAAGTTGTACGAAGGGATAAGCTTTCAAAGGAAATTATTCAGCAGGATAAAGTAATTGAACATGTAAAAGCTTTACTGGTTGATATTCAACAAAACATTTTCCAAACAGCCCTTAAACGAAAAAAAGACAATACTTACTATGTGGATGACTACGAGGAGTTTAAGCAAATTGTCGAAGGAGATGGTGGGTTTATTTACGCACATTGGGATGGTACTTCAGAAACCGAACTGAAAATAAAAGAGGAAACCAAAGCCACCATTCGTTGTATTCCGGTAAATAATAAACCGGAGAAAGGGAAATGTATTTATACAGGTAAGCCATCAACCCAGCGGGTGATTTTTGCTAAGGCGTATTAGGTTTTGAAGTCTGAGGCTAAGTCTCGAAATTTCTGTAGATTTGAATATCTTCCAAATGGAAGTTGGCAGAACAAGGAACACCGATTTTATCCCGAGGCCTCGGTATGATTTACAATAATTTCTAAAATTAAAAAATGAAAAATAAAGATCCTAAAACAATAATAATAGAGACTCTGTCGGTGAAATCCAGTTTAAAACAACAGGTATATGATAAAACGTTTTCGGTTTTCAATCTGGCAAAAGAAGTATTACAGGAAATAACAAACGATTATAATGGAAAGTTAAAGGGAGTTGATAAACGTGTTCTTTTAGAATATAAAGACCGGGGTAAATTTGAAGCCCAGATCAAGGTTGCCGGTGACATGCTGTTTTTCAGCATGCATTCCAATATTTTTGAATTCGACCGGGGACATGTTGTATGGAAAACCTCGTATGCTCAGAAAGACAAAACAAACACCTATTGTGGTATCATTAATATTTACAACTTTTTATCTGATTCCTTCAAGTATAATCGAAATGATGATCTTGGTTACCTGATAGCACGTGTTTTCATCAATAAAGAAATGTATTATTTTGTAGAAGGGAAAAGACAATTTGGATTTCTATACAGCAATTTCGGGAAAGAGAAAATAACCCCGGAAATAATTAAAAAGATCATTAACACCGCTATTGTATATGCTTTACAGTTTGATCTACTGGTACCACCTTATGACAATGTTAAAATTGCATCAGTTGGCCTGATGAAAAAGAAAATCCAAAGTACACAATTACAAACCGGGAAACGTGTTGGTTTTCAATTTAATTCCGATGATGTTTCGGAAGAAAAGTAACGGTTATTACAAAAAATAAACTAAAGTAAACCAAATTAAATTTTAAACTTATGGCACGAAAATCTTTATCACTCGTAATGCTTCCATTTATAATGCTTATTTTATTTGGATGTAAAGAAACGCCGGTGGAAGAAAGTTCTGCAATGCAAAAAAAAGTTGATGAATTTGTTGAAGATGACGGCTTCAAAATGTATCTCACCCTTCGTGCCGATGCTTTGCTTACGGATGAATATCTTGAAAGCGATTTGGCATGGATGGATATGAAAACCAATTCGATCGACTTCTATGTTACTTTCATGGCAGGAATATTCCGCTCTGTACGATTTGGCGTAGCAAGCTCACATGGGAAAGCGAACATGATACGGTTTTATTACTTCCAGGA
>JAUWBB010000367.1 GCA_030605195.1 Bacteroidota bacterium | reverse complement strand
TCAAATTCCAAATGCTTGTTTCGGTAATTAGGATTTGATAATTGTTATTTTCTGTCAACCTGTGCCTCTGGTAAAAATGATAGAATTTGAATTTTAAGTATACTGTTAAAGAGATTAAAACTTTCATTCGAAATAATCGGCTAATTTTTCATGCAAAGTCTGAATAGCCCGGGATATTTGGGTTTCGACGGTTTTTATTGAAATGTTAAGCTCTTTCGCGATTTCACGGTATTTTAATCCTTTAAAACGGCTTAACTCAAATATTTTCCTGCATCTGTCCGGTAAAGAAGCAATAGCATCATTGATGCATTTTTCGAGTTCTTTTTCAATTAAACCGTCCAGACAGTTTTCCGGAGAAGAAATTGATTTAAAACCTGAATCCATGATTTTTCGCAGGAGATATTCCTTATACTCATTGCTTATTTTTACGTGTTTCAGGTAATCTAAGCAATTGTTACGAACTGCTTTATATAAGTAGGATTTAATGGAAGTGTCCTGTGACAGTGAATTTTTTATTTCCCAAAGCTTAACAAAAGTATCCTGAACAATTTCCCTGGCGTTGTCCAAATCAATAACATATTTTTGAGCATAACTGCAAAGACTTGCATAATGGGTATTAAAAACCTGTTCAAATGCACGAATATCTCCCTTTTTCAGTCTAACAATAAAATCACTTACGGTTTTACTCATTTTAATAGCCTTGATATCTTGCCTTATAAGTAAATTATATTTTAACGTATCGGAATTTATTCACTTCGTTCATGAGATCGTCACGCTTGCAGCGTGACTAAGTTCAATGTTTTGAGGTTTACAAACAATTAAAAATTAAAAATTAAAAATTAAAAAAATTGTTATTTAGATGTTTTGCTTGAAATTGCCCCTAAAATCTTTTTAAGCTCACCTGATTCATTAACCAAATATTTTCCTGTTTCTTTATCTCCAATGTCAAGAGCTTTAAATATTTTTAACCAATAATTTGATTCCCGCATCTCTCTTAATGAAATGGTAATTTTATTTTTAAAATCAGCCCTTGATGATGCTGCTTGCGCTTCCTCATAGTTAGCTCCGCTTGATGTTGCCGATTTTGTCAACTGGTATTTCATCACATTATTTTCTGGAGTATTTTTTATATTCCTTAAAAATTTTATTACATCGATCGCGAACTTAAATAACCTTTCTCCTAATCCCCTATCCATAATTTCTAATTTTTAATTTTTAATTAAATAGCGTAGATATGTCCTTCTATTCAGGAAATTTCAAACCCTATCTCGAGAAATATTAAGCCTGTTTGATTTGGAGGAATTCAAATTTACCAAAATTTAAATGATTTAATAAGAAAAGGGTGATTCGTATTCCCAGCTTTTAGATGCTTCATATACAGCATGGATATTCTCCGTTGGGATATCATCCTGAAATTGTGAGTGGGTCCGATAAAGAAACCTCCTACGGGATACATGGTTTTTATTTTATATCCGTCGGACGGACATCAGATTTTGTAATTCCCCCTTGTCAAAGGGGGTCAGGTGGTTGTTTCTGTTTTATATATTGGCTTTTGTCTCAAAAACTGATAGCCTTTCATTTTTCTGCCTTTCAGTTCATTCCATAATATAACCTCTGATAAAGTGCTGTCGTTTCTGAGGTTACGGGCTAGTTGTTTTAACTTTGGATTGTAGTAAATTTTCATGAGATAGATTAAACAAAAACATCATAGTTGATGTATTTATAAAAACACTACAGAACCATTATCTTAGATGCCGGACTTTCCTTTACTTGGGGATATAACCTTTTGCATATCCGGACTGTCTGACATTTTTTCCCTGCATTCCTTCATCACCCAGTTCCTCGCGGATTTGATTTGCGTAACCAAGAAGTTTTTTGACTATATCAGGATGCCGGGCTTTGACATCTGTTGATTCGCTGATATCCTTTTCAAGATTATATAAAACAGTATCGGTTCTTGTCTGATCGTATTTCACAGGAATTCCCCCTGTGCCTCCTTGCCTGCCGCTTAATGTACGGTATGGGTGGGGTAAATGCAATTTCCATTTCCCACTTCGTACAGCATGAAATTTCCTGCCATAATAGAAAAACAGTGATTCATGTGGTGAAGTGGCATTTGGTTCACCGGTCATTAAAGGAAGGATACACTTGCCGTCGATTTTATGATCCGGCAAGGTTGTTCCTGTGATTTTTGCTACCGTAGGTAAGATATCGATGGTCATTACCGGTTCGTTACAAACCGTTCCAGCCGGAATCATTTCCGGCCAGCGCATGATACAGGGCTCTCTTACACCTCCGTCCCAGGCAGTTCCTTTTCCTTCACGCAAAGGAAATGCTGATCCGGCATGATCGCCATAGCTTAACCAGGGACCGTTATCCGAAGTGAAAATGACAAGAGTATTTTTATCAATTTTATACTTCTTAAGTGTTGATAATATCTGGCCAACGGACCAGTCGATTTCCGTAATAACATCTCCGTACAGACCCTGTTCCGATGTTCCTTCGTACTTATCCGATACGAATAAAGGAACATGTGGCATATTATGGGCAACATAAAGGAAAAAAGGCTTATCCTTGTTCCTTTTTATAAACTCAATGGCATGTTCGGTATACCATGTGGTCAACTGTGATTGTTCCTCCAGGAATTTGACAGTATCGGTTCCTTCGACAAGTGGCAGGGGAGGGTAACCATCAGGTCTTTCCGGATGATACGGCCACATGTCGTTGGAATATGGTAGGCCGAAATATTCATCGAATCCGTGATTAGTGGGCAGGAATTTTTCCAGATGGCCCAGGTGCCATTTCCCATAAATTGCCGTAGCATAGTCTTTTTGTTTCACAAGCTCTGCCAGGGTCATTTCGTTTTCGTGGATCCCATGCTTGGAACGTGGACCGGGAGCGCCTAACAGACCGATGCGATTTGGATAACAGCCTGTAAGGAGTGCTGCTCTGGAAGCGCCGCATACGGCTTGCGCTACATAAAAATTGGTAAAACGTATACCTTCTTCGGCCATACGGTCAAGGTTTGGGGTTTTAATCTTTTCAGCACCGAAACAACCGGCATCAGCATAGCCCATATCGTCGGCAAATATGATTATGATATTGGGGAGTTCCTGATCAGTTTCTGATCGTTTCCGGTCAGATGTGCAGGTGTTTAAGGCAAGTAAAAC
>JAUWBB010000245.1 GCA_030605195.1 Bacteroidota bacterium | reverse complement strand
GAATTCTTTTATCAGCCGTGTTACAAAACGCGGGAGGAGAAGTTCTGATCCATTGGTCGGCAGCTTTTTCTTTGGTCAGATCAAGAGCATAGTTTTTGATTTCTGATTTATAGTCTACGACTTTGGTAAGGTAAGGGTGTTTAACAGGCTCCCAGACATTTTCAAAAGTTTCACTGATTCCTCCGCATGATTTTGAGAAACGTGTATCGCAAATCTTTTTGTTGTAAGTCAGCACAAATCCATGTGTTTGTGTAATTGCATCATGAACAGTTTTGGTATGTGCTTTTGTTATTCCCTGGTACCTTTGGCAATGGTCGTCAGCACAAACATGAAAAAATGTGTGATCTTCCCTGTTGTACCACTTTATCAGTTCCTCATCAGTCCTGGTTTCAGATTGATACTTAGTTGATGAACTCTTTAACTCTTTGCTTTTTTCTATTTGTGCCATTAGCCAGCTCCTTGAAATAACAGAATGGGCTTTAAGCAATTCCATTGAACCGGTTGCTTTCATTTCAGAAGAAATCACACTCAACAGATAATGTTCGACAGGCAGAATGTTTATGGCTATTATTTTATCGTTATTTGTGACTAGTTTCAATGAGCCATGAAATCGTTGGTCTTCTTTCCGTTCCCAATGAAATGAGATGCCTATCGTAACATTCTTTAGTAAAAAATATGAGTTATTGAAATCAATTGGAGAAAATGTGATTTCTCCGTTTACCGGATATACCTGATCTCCCCCCGTAAAATCAATGGTTCCGGATTCACATACTGCATTATAAAAACCCTTAAAATCCTTTTTATATCCTGTGGCAGAATAGCTGCCATGGAGCTCAAAAGAGATTTCTTTTTTTTCCATAATTCCTATATGAACAATTGGTTCTTTCTGATTCTTTATATTTTGTCTATATATTGACATTTTTATCGTTAATAAATTCAACCCATTTAGGGTTGAGGATTAGTCCTTATCGTTTTTGCCCGGCACTTCGTACCTGGTTATTCAAAATGGTTTTACTTCGTAAAACTTATTCGGGATTTTTCAATTTGTTATCCTTAACAAGCCAGGCTGAATCTTTTCTGAACGGCTGTTTTCAGGTCTTTAAAATACCTGTCAGAAACGGAAACCTGCCTGAAAATATCAATAATATTTTCTTTAGTAATTTTATTAAAATCTTTTTCTTGTGGAATAATAAAAACCCCACCCATATCAACAGCAGCAGGACTAATCAATATGTTTTTACTTCCTTTATCAAAGTATTGTGATGGCCGGTGTTTGCCGCGTGGGAAAAGGATAATTCTCCACCTTTTATCATGGAAAGAAGCCAGTATATTTAACAAAGGTTCATGACCGGAAGGAGCATTTTTTTCAAGCTCGGCATAAATTAAATTGAATGTTTTCAGCAAACTTGATTTATTATTCGACTCAAGGTAAACAAATTTTCTAAGATAATCACTTATTCCGTAAACAGCTATTCTTTCGTTGATAAGCCAAGCTTCACCAGCTTTATGCTTTAAATTTTCATATTCGTTCTCGACAGGCATAAAGAATTTATTTCCTGCCTGAAAATGAAAGTGATCAGGAGCTGATGCGCCACACTCGGGGCCATTATAGAATACAGTTAAGGCATCCAGTTCTTTACTTATATCCAGCAGTGCCTCAAAATTTCCTTTTATCTCCTGTGGTATATGATTGAGTTTTGGTATTGTAAAGTGTTCTCTGAAAATGGGATATGGATTACATAGTATTATGTAATCCTTGCCAAATGCCAACTTTTGTTGTACTTCAGGTAAATTTTCTATACATAAAAAACATTTTCTTGCCTGAATCGATCGCATGTCAACTTTAGCCGATGATGAGATAATTCTGCCTGGATTAAATTGGATATCAATTTTAAAGTCATGAAAGGTAAAAGTCCTGGCCTTAACCTGGCTTAGCTGTTCGTAGTTATTTCTTAATAATTCCCAGGTTTTTTTTTGACCGGCTAATAAAGTTTTTACTTTCGCGGACAGGGAATTATTTTTCATACAATTAACTTATAACTTTTTCACCCCACCATACTGATTAGTTAGTGTCTATCCATAAAGTCAAACAATTTTTGAATTAAAGCACCAAATAACAAATAACAAATAAATTCGAAATACCAATGATCAAATGTTCAAAACAGTTTTGAATATTGGGATTTTGGTCATTGAGATTTATTTGTATTTTGGTGCTTGTAATTTGTTATTTCTTAAAAAATTCTAAATGCTTAATTTATAGACAGACTCTAGTTACTGTTCTATTAATCTGCTAACCATTATACCCGATTGTGATTTGTGTTCCTTCAAATAATCAGTCAGGGGTTCCTCTGAAATTACTACTTCCCCTGCTTTGCCGGAAGCATGGATTATATGTAATCTTTCATTTATATGTATAGCAATAGTCACGTGTGCAATATCCAGCCCATTAATAGTTGTTGTTATAGCTATCAAATCTCCATCCAGGATATTATTTTCGATATTCCTTATTTGAGATTTGGGGATATAGAAAAATTTATGCTGTTTGTTTTCTAATTCAATTTTCTGCATTTCGATAAAGAAATCATCATTACTTAATTGCTTGTATTTATCCCTGTTTTGGGTCATAAAATTGATTGTCTTATCGAATACCCGGCCGCCCAATTCACGGGAAATATCCGTTATTATGCCTTTCTGCTCGTTGTTGTGCAACCAATCGGAAAAATAGTGCAGGCGGGAAGGGTATTTGTCCAGTTTCCCATTTCTGTACCTGATTTTTTCAAGTTCATTAACATAGCTTTTGAAAGAGGTTTCCTTACGTTTGATCAACCTCGAAAAAACAACTGTGTTTTCAAGATATGTAGTACAGTCTAATCCTCTTAAATTCACAATTAATAATTCATCCCGTTCAGTTTCAAGAGTATAAGCAACATATTTTGTTCCCAGGAAACTTTTTGCAACCTCAATGGTTATTTCATTCAGAGGCTTATCTGCCAGTCCGTTCCTTCTAAAGTGCCGCAAAAGCGAATGACAGATTTTCTTGTCTTCCGTGTGGTAGACTATTTGAAAAGACTGTTCGTCGCTTGATAATGCTGTTTCTTTTTTTATATCAGAGGAGTCAATGCTTATAGTCCCGTATGTTGCTTTATTTTTTTGCCAGCTATTGTATCTTCCGCAACCTGCAAGTAATAGAGTCGTGATCAATAAAAGGAATATAAATTGCCGGCCGTTTTTACGGAAACCAATACGTTGTTGATTGTTCAATTTTTGGCGGGCAAGAATCTCAAAAGTCCTTATCTGGTCCTTAAAAACATTATTGGCATTTTCTTTCATAATATCCAGTTTTGCGTCTGTATTTTCTTCCCATCTCCGGCATTGATAAAGCGTGGTGTATATTCTGCCGATCCTATAAAAACGTGATATATTCAAACATATGGCATAATCCTCACCGTAACTTACATTCAGGAATTTATTTTTTTTCAGGACAGAAGTATAAAAGGCTCGTGGGGCACCAAAGCCGTTGATTCTTAATGCATTATTTCTTCCATTATCAGGAGTCCACTCCCTGTGATCAATTATTCCGGGAGCAATTTCTTCAAAATCAAAGCTTGTTGTCTGGTATGTACCAATTACCATTGCACATTTTTCTTCATAGAAAGTATCAACTATTTTCTGAATAACCGTTTCATCTATATAAACATCATCACTGTCCAACTGAATTGCAAATTTTCCGCACTTTTTATGGTCAATCCCGACATTCCAGCAACCACCAATGCCAAGATCCTTTCTTTTGGGGATAACATGAATTATCCTCTGATCTTTTTCTGCAAATGATTTTATCTTTTCAGTAGTACCATCGTTAGAGAAATTATCAATAATAATCAGGTTAAAGGTAAATTTGGTTTCCTGTTTCAGGACTGATTTAATCGCGTCTCCAATTGTCCGCACACGGTTTTTAACGGGAATTATAACTGAGGCTTCAATTTCAAAATTCTCTTCATCAAGATTAATTTCTTTAAATTTTGGTTCAAGGTATGCTCCGATATTTCTCAGGTATAAAGTAACTGCTTCTTCCATTTCCTTCTGAATTTTCCTGTTCTTCGGATCAACGTAATCAAACATCTTTTCTCCTGATCTCCTGGTATCTGTTTCAGTAATCGCGTAAAGATATTCCGGTATTCTTATTATTGAATATTGTCCGGCGGTTCCTAAACGGAGATCATAAAAACCCGCATATTCATATTCCTTATCAAATTTCTCTGTTACCCGTTTAATTGCTTCGCTTCTGTAAAACAGAATCATACCAAAATTAAAATCATCTCTCAGGCTTCCGTACTGGTAATCAATGGTAGGGTTTATGTGCCTCGTATCATTGATTTTTTCATAATAATCTGAATATACCAAACCGGCACCGGTATCCTCTGCCACAACATAAAATCTTTCCAGGGCATATTGCCCTAATTCAAGAAGATTTTCATTCAGATAGATAAGCGTATAAGCTGTACATGACTTTTCGGCAATTGTCCGGATCAATTTCGTACTGGACAGTTTATCAACAGTTATTATTTCACAGCCTTCAATATTACTTACTTTTTCCGTGGTTAGTATATAGATCTTTTCGACCAGCTCAGACTTTCTTAGGTTTTCAACAGATTGTGGTTCGGGTTTTCCTCTGCTGATAAGGAAACAGGTGATATTATTTTTCATTTTAGGCATTTCTCTTTCTTTCATTCTGTATCACTTTTCGAACTGAACCATACTCTAATAAAAGTTTTTTTGCCTTTGTTTTGTTATACCCCAATTCGTCCATTAGCATTCGTGTTCCACGCTCGACCAGCTTTTTATTTGTAAGCTGCATATCTATCATTTTGCTTCCCTTTACATGTCCCAACTTGATCATTGAGGAAGTTGTGATCATGTTCAGGATTAGTTTTTGAGCCGTTCCCGATTTCATCCTGGTACTACCGGTAACAAATTCGGGTCCTACAATGGCTTCAATCGGGATGTCTGCTTCTTCTGCCAGTTTTGTTCCCGGATTACAGGTGATACACGCCGTAAGGATCCCTTCCGACCTCGCTTTTCTTACGCCTCCAATAACATATGGAGTTCTGCCTGAGGCCGCGATACCAACAAGCACATCCTTTTTATTGATTTCATATTTTTGCAGGTCTTTCCATGCCTGTTCGTAATTATCCTCGGCATATTCAACAGCTTTCCGGATAGCCGAATCACCGCCTGCAATAATTC
>JAUWBB010000164.1 GCA_030605195.1 Bacteroidota bacterium | reverse complement strand
GATTTTATGAATATCCAATAATTCATGCATCTGCCAACGATTCCTTATCCGGACACGTATCATATTCCATCTGGATAGTGACATGATTAATATTGAATTTCTTAATAAGGATATTCTCCAGTTCCTTCCTGATCACATCAGTATCCTTAATACTTATGTTTTCATTCAAATCAGCGTGGCATTGAAAATGAACATAGGAATCGGTTAACCTCCACGCGTGAATATGATGGATATTAGCTACTGTTGTTAGTTTTTCCAGTTCTGTTCTGATTTTGTCGATATCCAGGTCAGGAGGACTGGCCTCCATTAGAATTTCAACCGTTTCCTTTAAAATGCTGAAAGCTTCTTTTAAAATAAACAGACCAATTAATACGGTTAATAAAGGATCAACCCAGTAAATTTTAAAATAATAAATCAAAACAGAACCTATTACAACAGCCACAGAGGATAATGTATCGCCTAACAGGTGCAGATAAGCAGACCTGATGTTAAGATTATGATCCGAATCTTTTTTCAGAAGGAATACCGAAATAAGATTTGCAACTAATCCAATAACAGCTACAAAAAACATAATTCCCTCTTTGATGGGTTGAGGATCAACAAACCTCTCATACGCTTTGTAAAAAAGAAAAACAGAAACGGCTATTAGTATAGTTGAATTAAAGAGAGCTGCCAGAATCTCGATTCTTTTATACCCGAATGTTTTTTTTGGACTGGAGGATTTCTTGCTAACCAGTAAGGCTATGTATGATATAAAAAGTGCAAATGTATCGCTGAGGTTATGAAGTGCATCAGATATAAGCGCCAGGCTGTTTGAAATAATACCACCAAAAAACTCTGCCAGGGTAATGGTAAAGTTCAGGCCAATACTTATAATAAGATTTTTGGTATTGGGTTCCTTTCCGTGGTGTTGATGTCCTGAAAAGACGGCCATAATGCATACTTAGTATTATTCTCCAAACACTGTCAGGTCTCCAGCTCTGGGAGTCTGCCCACAGACTCTGACCCGCCTTCGCATACTACGGCGGGCAGGCAGGGTTTACCGTTTACTGATTACCGATCACCGATTACTCTGAACCTGCAACCCGCGATGCGAAACCGAGTGCCCAACACCCAGCACCCATACCATAAGCATATTATTATTCCCCTATAATTTTTACTAAGACCCTCTTGCGACGTTTACTTGGATTAATTGCCTTCGGCGATTATTCGGTAAGCTCCGTAACTTGGAATAGAAAATACCTTTTGGAGAAATCATAAATATCACTCACCAATAATTTTAACTAATACTCTTTTCCGTCGCTTTCCATCAAATTCCCCATAAAAAATTTGTTCCCAAGGCCCGAAATCCAGGTTCCCTTCAGTAACAGCAACCATTACTTCTCTTCCCATAATTGTTCGTTTCAGATGTGCGTCTGCATTATCTTCAAATGTGTTATGTTTATATTGGGAATAAGGTTTTTCAGGCGCCAGTTTTTCAAGCCAGGCCTCAAAATCGTGGTGTAATCCCGACTCATCATCGTTTATGAAAACACTGGCGGTAATGTGCATTGCATTGCATAGAACAATTCCTTCCATAATGCCACTTTCTTCAAGACATTGTTGTACATGAGGAGTGATGTTTAAAAGTTTTCTTCTTGTTGGTGTTTCAAACCAGAGTTCTTTTCGGTATGTATTCATTTTTGTAGATATTAATTGTTGCAAATACTAATGTAATGTGAGATTTATTTAAATGATGTCAGGTGTTTCCACCTGACATTGAATACTGGAGTAATTAAGATCTTGCCATATCATTAACTGTCGGATGGAAACATCCGACAGCATCATAATATTTAATATCTCGAATTAACGTTAATGTAATATCAATTCATTTTCAATCTTTTTCGAAGGTAAGCTGCCTTTTCCTGTGATTACCTCAATAAAAATTTTGCCGAGATCATATCCACATACCCAACGAAAGAATAATATCATCAATTTTCTTTTCCAGGAGACTTTTTACTTTTTCAAAGTCATCCCGGTTTTTTAATTCTCCTCTCACACTAAAATAAAATTTGATTTTTGGTTCAGTCCCTGACGGGCGAACTGATATTTTAGATCCATCTTTAAGGATAAATTGCAGGACATTTGATTTAGTGAGGGTTATCTGATATCTTAAATGTGACAACAGGTCATATGTTGTTTGTGTCTGAAAGTCGTGGATTAGCATTACCGGAGAATTATTAATGGTTTCAGGTGGAGCATTCCGGAGATCATCCATCATCTTTTGAATTTCCTCAGCACCCGATTTCCCTTTCTTAACAATATTCACCAGGCGTTCGTGATAAAAACCATACTCCAGATATATATCAATGAGCTGATCGTATAGTGATTTGCCCTTATCCTTAGCCCAGGCTGTAGCTTCAGCAATCAGGGCACATGACATTACCGCATCCTTATCCCTGACAAACTCTCCGGCCAGATAGCCATAACTTTCCTCTCCACCCACAATAAATTCCTTCTTGCCTTCATGTTTTTTGATGATATCGGCAATGTATTTAAAACCGGTTAGAACATCAAAGTGTTCAACATTATATTTTTCAGCAATTTCAGATAATAACTCCGATGTTACAATTGTTTTAATAATATATTCGTTGCCTTTGAGTTTTCCTTTTGTAAATCGTGCAGAAAGCAGATAATGAACTAATAAAGCTGCTGTTTGATTCCCATTTAGCAAAACAAATTCGTTGTTGTGGTTTTTAACTGCTATGCCCACCCTGTCACCATCAGGATCGGTAGCCATAACCAGATCGGCATCCACTTCCCTGGCTTTGTCAAGAGCCATGGCAAGTGCTGCCGGTTCTTCAGGATTTGGTGAACGAACCGTAGGAAAGTTTCCATCTGTTTTATCCTGTTCAGGAACGGTGTAAATATTCTGAAAACCAAATTTCTTCAACACCAAAGGAACCAATACTACACCGGTTCCATGTATTGGAGTATAAACAATTTTCATATCTTTATTCCTTTCGATGATCTCAGGGGAAAGGCTTAGGGTCTTAATCTGGTCAGTATACCGTTCATCAAGCTCGTCACCTATAATCTGAATATTTTTTTGAATGCCTTCGAAACGTACTTCATCGATATTGGTAATTTTTTGTGCTTCTTGAATGATGTTTTTATCATGAGGGCTGATTACCTGCCCTCCATCAGACCAGTAAGCTTTGAAACCGTTATATTCTTTCGGATTATGTGAGGCGGTGATAACAATACCGCTCTGACAACCATAAAAACGGATAGCATATGACAGTTCGGGGGTTGGACGGAGTGATTCAAATAAATAGACTTTAAATTGGTTTGCAGAGAATATTTTTGCAGTTGTTTCAGCGAACAGCCTGCTGTTGTTTCTGCAATCGTAGGCTACGGCAACTTTAATGGTGCCTGATTCAATAAACTCCTTTTTAATATAGTTACAAAGCCCCTGTGTAGCCATTCCAACGGTATAGATATTCATCCTGTTGGTTCCAACACCCATTATTCCACGTAGTCCACCGGTTCCAAATTCAAGATCCCTATAGAAAGCATCAATTAATTCATCTTCATCATTTTCCATCATATCGGTTATCCTGGCCTTTGTTTCTTCGTCAAAGTTCCCGTCCAGCCATATATTAGCCCTTTGTTTTACTTGCTGCAATAGTTCTTTTTTATCCATGATTTTTTTAAGTGTTTTGAATTTTTTGAATGCATTTTGCTAAACTTTCCTTCCATTGGGGTATTTGAATGTGATACATACGTTTAATTTTATTCTTGTCCATAACACTATAAAACGGACGATTAGCCGATTGGTGATAGTCAATGGTTTTAATGGGTTTAACGGCACATTTTATACCTGCAATATGCATAATTTCCCGGGCAAAATCGTACCAACTGCAAAAACCTTCATTTGAAAAGTGATAAGCACCAGGTTGAAATTTTTCCGGATTTTTGGTTGACTTGTCTATAATGGTTAAAATTGCTTCCGCGAGGTCAGCCGCGTAAGTTGGTGTACCGATCTGGTCGTTAATTACCTTTACCTCTTTTTGTTCTTTGCCCAGTTTCATCATGGTTTTTAAAAAGTTGAAACCATATGATGAATAAAGCCATGAAGTTCGGATAATTAAACCTTGATGGTAAGCCAATACTTTTTTTTCTCCCTCTAGTTTTGATATCCCATAGATGGAAAGCGGTTCAGGAATGTCATTTTCCTTATAAGGTTTATTGGTATTTCCGCTAAAAACGTAATCGGTGGAAAGATGAATTAGCCGGATAGAGTACATTTTGGATGCCTGAATTAGGTTCCGAATCGCTACCGAATTGATCAAATAAGCCTGCTCTGTTTCCGATTCAGCTTTGTCAACAGCATTATAACTGGCGCAGTTAATAATGAAGTTAAATGAATTTTTTCTAACAAATTGTTCTAACGGCTCATACCTGGTAATATCCAAATTATCAATATCGGTATAAACGAAACGAAATTTGTGATAACAAGCAGCCAACTCTTTTATTTCACTGCCCAGTTGTCCATTCGCACCTGTAACCAGGATATTCATGTGACTTATATTATTATCTTATAACCATTGAGCAAACCTAACGCCCTTTTTATCAATTCTTCCCATTAAGAATAATAACGTATCTTCTTACATTTCTACAAGCTTTCCAGCAATTCAGTTCTTCAAATCTTATAATCTTATTTTTCTTCATTTTTTATTAAACATATAACATATAACATATAACGTATAATATATAACATATAACATATAACGTATAACGTATAACATATAACGTATAACATATAACATTCCACCTGCCAACACAATGATTATTCACTTTTTTTTTGCATAGCTATGCTTTAGCTATTAATTACCAAATAAAAAGTTGTTTTCCGCTTCCCGGAAATCAGGCAGATTTTTATCTTTTTCTGATAAGACAATTTTGTTTAACTCGATTTTCCAATCAATGTTAAGTGCAGGATCATTAAATATAATACCTCTTTCAGCTTCCGGCTTGTAATAGTAATCGCACTTATAGAAAATTACAGCTGATGTTGAGAGCACGGAAAAACCGTGCGCAAACCCCTTCGGTATTAAAAGTTGCTTTTTGTTTGTTGCACTTAACCGTACGCCTTGCCATTTTCCAAAAGTTGGAGAGTTTTTTCTAATGTCTACCGCAACATCGAGAATTTCTCCTTCAAGAACCCTGATTAACTTTGTTTGCGCGAAAGGTTCCAGTTGATAATGTAAACCACGAATTACCCCGAACTGGGATTTTGACTGGTTATCCTGGATAAAATTGAATTCAATTTTTCCTGAAATGAAGGTTTTTAAATTATAGCTTTCGAAAAAATAACCCCTGTCGTCCTCAAAAACCCGGGGTTCAATAATCAACAAATCCGGAATATTTGTTTTAATCACTTTCATATTCTTACATTCAGGCTTCCCAGGTTTTGATCTGTTCTTTGGCAAGATTAACCAAATAAGTTCCGTATTGGCTATTCTTAAGAGATTTGGCAAGTTTTAGTAGTTGTTCCTTGTTAATATAACCTCTTTTAAAAGCGATCTCTTCAATACACGATGCTTTTAATCCCTGACGGCGTTCCAGTGTAGCTATGAAGTTTGAAGCTTCCAGCAAACTATCATGTGTGCCTGTATCTAACCAAGCCATTCCGCGTCCCAGGAGCTTAACCTGAAGCCGTCCCTCATTCAGAAAGAGCTTGTTCAGGTCCGTTATTTCCAGTTCCCCCCTGGCTGATGGTTTTAATGTTTTGGCTTTTTCAACCACATCATTACTATAAAAATACAGACCGGTTACAGCATAATTGGATTTTGGTGTCTCAGGTTTCTCCTCAATATTTAAAACTCTTCCATTGGAATCTAATTCAACTACTCCATACCGTTCAGGATTGTTTACATAATAACCAAAAATCATGGCACCATCTTCAATCTGAGCTGTTTCGAGAAGGATTTTACCAAAACTTTGTCCATAAAAAATGTTATCCCCCAGAATTAAGCATACATTATTATTACCAATAAAATCTTTCCCAATTATAAATGCCTGTGCCAGCCCATCCGGTGAAGGCTGTATTTCGTATGATAAGGATAGACCGATCTGTTCACCGGTTTCCAGAAGATCCTCATACAATCTGATATCTTGCGGAGTTGAAATTATGAGGATATCTCTTATGCCTGCCAGCATCAGGACAGACAAGGGATAATATATCATAGGTTTATCATAAACCGGAATGATTTGTTTCGATATACTTTTTGTTGCCGGATACAATCGTGTTCCCGAACCACCTGCTAATATTATGCCTTTCATCGTGTTAGAGAATTTTTAAAGTACTCAATTGTTTTAAGCAATCCCTGTTCAAGCATTATTTTGGGCTCCCATCCCAGGACTTTCCTGGCAAGACCAATATCAGGTTTTCTTTGTTCAGGGTCATCCGGTGGAAGAGGTAAAAATGAAATTTCGGATGTTGATTTGGTTAGATTAAGTATCTTCCGCGCAAGTTCCCGCATGGTAAATTCGGTCGGATTTCCAATATTTACAGGTCCCATAAAATCATCGGAGGTATTCATTAGTCTGATTAATCCCTCAACCAGATCATCGATAAACTGGAAACTCCTGGTTTGCAAACCATCACCATAAATAGTAATATTTTCACCTTGTAAAGCCTGAACAATGAAATTGGAAACAACCCGGCCATCGTTGG
>JAUWBB010000346.1 GCA_030605195.1 Bacteroidota bacterium | reverse complement strand
ACCAAAAGAATCAAAAGTAATTACTTTTGATTCTTTTGGTTTAAAGGCAACATTTAAGGCAAAATTAACTTTTTCAATCTGTCCTTTAAGAATTCCTTCCACCGGTTGATCACTGGTGTTATGCAACTCTGCACTTACTGTTAAGTGTGCAACATCTAAAGATGGGAAGTCAAATTCTGTAGCAACCTGAGGATACCGGACAGTTACCGGTCCGGTTGCTGTGATAAGTACATCGCGAAATATCCCCATATTCTTATCAGGGGGTGCAGGACTCCATTCCACCCATGTAATTGCCAGGTCATCTTTCCTTGGAGCGAATACTTCAATAGCCAGAAAATTTTTACTGCCATGGGCGATATAGTCGTTTATATCGAATTCATAAATTCTGAAAGTTCCGGCAACTTTTGTTGAGTCGGCTATTAGCTTTCCATTAAGCCAGATATTTGCCTTGTAATTAATTCCCTTAAAATGAAGCTGAATGGTTTTATTTTCAAAATTAGATGGTAACTGAAACTCAGTTCTGTACCACCATGAATCACGGAATGGGCTATGTTCCGACATCGGTAAGTTTGAGAAGTTTCTATTAATGGGATAGTCAGTGCCGGGAATAGACCTCAGATTCATTCCGAAATAAGGATCCGGGTAAACATTATTATCTACCAGTACTGAAAGTACTGTTGCAGGGATTGAAGTTTTGTACCAATTATCAGGCACAAAATTGCCGGTTGAGATAACATCGCCATAATTGTCTGCTTTCACAGAAGGCTGAATTTCCCATCCTTCTGAAAGAGTATATTGAAGCGATAAAGAATCTGGTGATCTCTTACAGGAGGAAGTAGTAAAAACAATCTGGATTAGCAATAATCCAAGAATAATAAGAACGGAATCTTGTTTTTTCATAATTACATTTTTCTTAAAGTTAATGTCTTAATGTTTTAGGGGCGGTATTGAAATTCTTTAAAAATTTAATTAATCTATTTTCAATGACGGGTTAAGCTTAATACTCATTCAGGTTGCCAACCAAAGATTGAACATTGACGGGGATTTTTCCAATACCCTTAACTATCTTTCCATCTGGCTGAAGCTCTCCTGTCAGGTTTTTCACCCTGTTCCCGTATTTCCCCAGTGTGTCTTCAACAACCCAGTAATCAAAGCCTGAGATAATCTGTTCGAACTCCTCACCCAGCCATTTACTGCCACGACCTCGCAGAGCGACATCCAACATAGTCACTACCTGCTGTTCCAAAGGTTCTTCGGACTCTAAGGTGATAGCTCCGAAGAATTCCTGACATTCCGTATACCCGGAATTGTGAGTTCCGGTGTATGGTTTCATTCTTGCGAGCCCCCTGGTAATCCCGGGAATCTCATTGAATAATTTTTCTTTTAACGATAAAGCTGCCTTTTTATCAGATACGGTTTGAACTATATTTAGTATTTCATCTGTTTTTGCATTGAAAAAATCTATTAATGCTTGTTCCTGGTGTTTTGCTGGTTTATTGTTTTCAACAATATCTACATAGGCATTAAAACCAACAACAAAACCTTCTTCCACTATTTTTCTGAAATAGTCCCGATATGGTGTTATTCCGACATTACTTGTGAAAAGGCTTCTTCGGCAACAGGCTGTGAGACCATCTCTTTTGTAAGACGTTCCCAAATGCATAAATTCACCTTCAATGATCTGTCGGTTTAGGGCAGGTCCAATCATTGTCGCGCAAGCTATGTCTGAACCAACCATTGTTTGAAAGCCCTGTCGCTCGCACCCCATCCATTTTGCCATCATATCACCAAAAGCGGCGACTTCAGTCTCGTCCATGCCGGGCTCCATAACCGCCAGCATTACTCGCAAGGCCAGGGAAGTAACATAGCTGGCATCCTCAACAAGCCTCATTTCGTTTGCGCTTTTCAGGTTTTTTACTTTCTGAAATGGTACTTGTGTATCAATGACATTATCTTTGCCAACGATCTCTTCCAGATTGGCCACGATTCCGTCCGGAATAACTTGCCGTGGAGATAAAAGCCCGATGCGTTTTACATTCCTGCCAGCAATCGTTTCCAGAATGTCCTTTAAAGAAAATCCTTCCACCGGGTATTTTTCATCCGCCAGTTGCAGGCTCTCGGTGGGGTACACCATAATCCCTGCACGTTTAGCAAGTTGACCGGCAATATAAACACCTTCAAATCCGGCTATTATACCAGAAGTGCTGGTATCTGGACCCAGACCGAATGCCACTTGTTCAATAGAATAGTTGATATTTCCCCCGAGATATGGTACATCCCCACTATAGTGCTCGTCGGAAAAAGCAAACGCAACATCAATATTTCCCTCTCCCAATAAAGCTTTCCATGTTTTCTGGCGGCGTTCTACAAATTCCTCCTTCAGAATTGAAAAATGACGATCAATTTTTGGTGATTTTTCAATTATTGTCTCCAGTTTTTTTAATTTTTTAGAAAAAGATTCTGTCATTTTTTTTGAATTTTATAATATAATATAGACTGCTGTGAATAATAATCTTGTGAAAGCATGGAGTCAAACTCTTAATTTTTATAACTTTTCCATTTCTATTCCCCGGTATAATATCAGTGTAACTCCATTAATAAGTTCATACTGCTATTATAGCACTTTGTGTTCCAAATGTAATATAGTAACAATAATTTATTTAATTCATTAATTTCTGATAATATTCCAAAATCCTGCAAACATACTTACATGTGAACAAAAAAAATCACACTAACATAAATAGTTAATTAATTTTTAAAATTGATGGTAATTCAGAAATAAGTCCTTCAATATACCACCTGATTACAGAATCAGACAATTCTTTCAGAGGACCGGCACATAGATATTTAAAAGTAATTTTCCCCCTGGTAATATCGTTAACTAATTCGACGACACCACAATAACCGGAAAGACTCTGGTTACCAAAATGATAATTAGAAATCTGATTGTTATATTCGGTGAAAAAGAGATCAAGAATCTCATACCTCTTTTTATGTTTTTGTACCCGTTCATCAACAAATCTATAAGCATCAACAAAATTTTCGAACCTTTTCCGGTCAGCTATTAATATCAACACACAATTCGAATTTTCTCTCTGGAGCTCTGTCGGGGTTATTAATACAACTCTTCCAGGTCTCGGAGACTCTGGAAGGTTGTTTGGTTTGAAGAGCTGGCAGAGTCGGTGGGTGATTTTAGCCGCTTAGCTGTTCTCTCACAGGTGGCATAGCCATGCCTGTGGCAGATGCCATTGGCAAACTTTTATACGTCGGACGGAGGTTGTTGGCTGAATGTTTTTTCCTTTGACCACCAATAGTATATTTGATATTTTGTCAGGTGCCTGTCTGCCTCAGGCAGGTTTCCACCTGACACTTTATACAATCACCCTTATTTTTGCAAAATTTGCAAAAAAAGGCAATTATATCAGAAAAAATTTTGCAATAATTACTAATTAAAATTGCTCAATGATAAAAATTACTTAAAACACCACCCAACATTATAAAAATTACTGCCGT
>JAUWBB010000159.1 GCA_030605195.1 Bacteroidota bacterium | reverse complement strand
ATTTTAGAATGTTGATTTTTAATAACTTCTAAAATCATAAATCGTTAATCCTGGTTCGTTATTCAATTTATACCAACTCTATAAACAATCATTAATTAGTTAAGAAACTTTTTAATCCCCAAATTTAGGCATATCCTTGTTTAGTCATAATAACTCGACCTTAATTAAAATATTGAAAATGTAACAACAACTGTTGTATTTTACAACAGTTGTTGTTGTATTTGCAAAATGACATATTGCCTTTTGAAGAAAGAATGACAGCCATGCCGGTAAGCACACTCTGGGAAAGATGGGTTTAAATAGAAAACAGGATTAATTTACCACCAAACCTGATCTCCTTTTGTATCGACCATAAATATCCGTTCAGGCCGGTCTTTAGTAAGTTTAACATTAATTAACCAGTACATAGCTCCTGAAGGCACATTCTTAAATAATAATGGCTTTCCTGAAGCTTCCTGTACACCAAGAGACACCCATTTGTCATTCCAGTAAAACAGTTCGTAGCTTTCCCCTTCAGTAAATATAGCACTATTGAGGGGTATGTCAAAATTCCTTTCACAAAAAGTATATTTTTATTACTTCATGTTTTACCTTTATCTTTGCTTACTATTTTCATTCAGAAGAAAAGTAAGTTAGCTTGTCTAAAAAATAAAATTTCGGAGTAAATTTCTTTAACCGCAAAGTAAGCGCATAGTTCACTAAGAAATTGTAAATCTATTTATTAGTCCTTGCACCCTTTGCCTAAAAACGTTGCGAACATTGCGGTTAATCAATTAAATTTTTCTTTTTGGACAATCCTAAATAAAAAATTTATGCGAAGGAAATTTTCCTAAACCAATAGTGACTTTTGACAACAATTCTTCGGTTTATTACCATTTAATGGAAAAGTACAATAAGGAGCTTAAATATTGCAATAATCTTTTTCGCTATTCAAGGTTAAAAACCCGGAGGGTTAACATCGGAGATGTGCCTTTGGGTGGCACATCACCAATCCGGATACAATCCATGACAAATACCAATACCCTGGATACAAAAACAACGATAGAACAATGTATAAGGATTATAAATTCCGGAGCTGATTATGTAAGACTGACAACCCAGGGTAGAAAAGAAGCAGAAAATCTTGTAAATATAAAGAAGGAATTGAGGAAAAAAGGATACCATACCCCCCTGATTGCTGATGTTCATTTTAACCCGGATATTGCTGAAATAGCCGCCGGAATTGTTGAAAAAGTCAGGATAAATCCGGGGAATTTCGTCGACAGGGGGCAACCATTTTCAGACAAGCAATATTCGGAGGAGGAATATAAGGCTGGCATCGATAATATCCGGGAACGACTAATTCCCCTGATTAATATTTGTAAGGATTATGGTACTGCCATCAGAATTGGTGTAAACCATGGTTCCTTATCTGACAGGATATTAAGCCGGTACGGCAATACTCCCGAAGGAATGGTGGAATCAGCCATGGAATTTCTTCATGTTTGTATGAATGAAAATTTCCATGATGTTGTTTTTTCAATGAAGTCCGGTAATACTCTTGTTATGGTTCAGGCATATCGACTTCTGGTTAACCGGATGTTCAAAGAGGGGCTGGTTTATCCCATCCATCTGGGTGTTACTGAAGCCGGTGGCGGAGAGGATGGAAGGGTAAAATCAGCTGTGGGCATTGGCAGCCTGCTGGCTGATGGTATAGGCGATACAATTAGAGTTTCACTGACGGAAGAACCGGAATTCGAAATTCCGGTAGCAAAAAAACTGATTGGTTATTTTTCCGGTCGTAGCGATCATCCGGAAATCAAAGATGTTCCCGGAATATTGGCTAATCCGTTTCGGTATCAGAAACGAAAAACAAACCCGGTTCGAAATATTGGCGGAGAAAATGTACCGGTTGTAGTGACTGATCTGGGTGAAGAAAGATCAATTTCGTTTTCTTTTCTTTCACAACTGGGATACCAGTACGATGCTAAAGAAAACAACTGGATCATTTCCGGTCAGGCTACGGATTTTATTTACCTTGGCGATAGGAGAATTGAATGTTTAGTGCCGGAAGAATTGGGGATGATTGTCGATTATTTTGCCTGGGAAAATGAAACTGGAGAAAAAGATCGTCTTTTCCCCCTTTTTTCTTTTCATGAGTATATTGGAAAAAAGAACAGATCCGGCCGGCTGAATTTTATTAAAATTGATCTGCCCGGATTGGATGAAAAGGATTTGAAATACCTGGAGGGAGATGATACGGTGGTTTTAGTCCTTCAGACTCAAAACCAAAATGGTATGGCTGAGCAAAGAGCACTGATCTGCCGGTTAATGGATAATTTAAACCACATTCCGGTTATTATTCAACGGGATTATAAGGAAAAAGACCCTGAAGATTTGTTGCTTAAGAGTGCTTCTGACCTTGGTGCTTTACTGCTGGATGGCCTTGGTGATGGAGTCTGGATCAGGAATAAGGGTCCGATAACCTGCCGGGAAATAATTTCAACCGACTTTGGCATATTGCAGGCAAGCCGGGTCAGAACGACCAAAGTTGAGTACATATCATGCCCCTCATGCGGACGAACTCTATTTGACCTGCTGGAAACAACAGCGAAAATCAGGAAAGCAACTTATCATCTGAAAGGATTAAAAATTGGGATCATGGGATGTATCGTTAACGGGCCGGGAGAAATGGCTGATGCTGATTATGGATATGTCGGAGCGGGAAAGGGAAAAATAACATTATACCGGAAACAGGAAATATTAAAGCGAAATATACCTTCAAAAGATGCTGTGAATGAGCTTGTTAATTTAATAAAAGAAAGTGGCGACTGGTTTGATCCGTAACTTATGAGGGACCGTCAGACCGCTCCAAGCGGTCCTACGGATGTTGGGAAGCCCGTCCGACCACTCCAGTTGGTCTGACGGCTGTATATTTTGCAGTCGTACTTTATTTTTTCTTTGCCTTTTAAATTAATTTAGTTTAATTTTATCTATATTTTAAAATCTTAAAAAACTGAAAAATATGAAAACAATTAAAAAAACTCTTATTCTATGTCTTTCCATAGCCTTAGTCCTGTTCCTGAACGCTTGTGAAAAGGATGATCCTTTTAAGGACGAATATGAACCGAATAATAGCCTTACCGAAGCCATAGAACTGACTTTGGAAACACAGATCAATGCTTCTATATCCAAAGGCGATCATGATTTTTATAGTTTTACCGTTGATAATCAGGAGATAATTGAAAACGCCCTGATTGAATTGGGGAATTTTTCAGATAATTTACAACTTGTTTGTTCTATTTATGATGATCTTGGCAACATTAGGGTAACATATGAAGGTGGAGAGGGAACGGGTTATGCGATAAAATGGCCTACAACCGGAGGTACATACTATTTGGAAATATCTGATAAATCAGGAGATGAAGAAGGAGATTATACCATAAAAGTTACCGATCTCAATGATAATGACGATAATGAGCCAAATGATACTTTTAGTCAATCCAAAGTAATTTCTTCTATCCCTGCGACCATTACAGGAACCATTGTTGCAGATGCGGATGCGAATAACACGTTAGGCGATTTTGAATTTTTTACCATCTTGGTGCCGGGCAATGTTACGATTAACGCTACTGCAACACCTGATTACCCAGAATCCGACCTGACATTAAATATGGAAATTTTTGATGAAAATAAAAACTCTATTGAAAGTGAAACAGGAGGGGAAGGAGATGTAGTGAGTATTGCTATCAGCAATGACAGTCAATATGATGCTCAATTTTATGTTAAACTGGGCGGTTTACTTGGAAGTTCAGATAACGGAGACTATTCCATAACCTTTGATGATTAAACCTTAAAATAGATCAAATTTTTTCAAAACTTCATCAAGACGATCGGTTTTGTTAAAATGGCAGGTAACAATTCCAAATGTTTGAGCCATTTCGATGTTCTGCAACATATCATCGATAAACAAGGTCTCTTCCGGATTTATCCGGCTGTCTTCTAATACGTATTTATAGATTTCAGGATCAGGTTTTCGCTCATTAACCAGATGCGAATAATAGGTGGTTTCAAACAAATCATCGAGATTCGTGCCAGGGAATTGTTCAGTTAACCGGTTTGAATAATATGGCAAATGAAGTTCATTGGTATTACTTAAGAGAATGATCTTGTATTTCTCTTTTGTATGAGTAAGCAATTTAATTTTTTCCTCCGGAAAACCAAGGATCATGGCATTCCAGGCAACGTCGATTTCTTCATCTGAAATATTCCGGTTTGTAAGCTTTCTGAGTGAATCCCTGAATTCATCGGCAGTAATCAGTCCTTTCTCAAATTCATAAAAAAAATTAACAGGCCGGTCATAAATCTCCATTATTATTTTGTCATTCAGACCAAGATCGTTAAAAGCATCCAGAGTTTGTTGAACATCAATATCCAGAAGCACTCCCCCAAGATCAAAAATGATATTTCTTATTCGGTTTTTAATAACACTCATTGGGTTTTAATTATTTGTTAAATTTGCGTGAGTCAGTAATAAACAATAATACCTATTAAGTTAATTTGATATACCTGGTGAACCAATAAAATTAGCATAATTTACCAAAGTAGCCATCTATTATCGAATAGAACACAAATGACATGCCTGCCGGGCAGGGATACAACCGGGTTTTGTTTTTTACATTCGTGATCATCTGTAATATCCGCGTCATCAGTGCTCCATTAAAACCGTTAAAATAGTATTTCCGTGAAAATAAATAACAAACATTACCAAACCATTTGGGTTAAAAAAGAAAACCCCAAAATTATTCAGGCCATCGACCAGCGATTATTACCCTTCGAATTTAAAATCGTCGACCTGAAAACGGTGGATGATGTTTATTTTGCCATCCAAAACATGGTTGTGAGAGGAGCACCCTTAATTGGAGTAACGGCTGCATTTGGAATTTACCTGGCCTTATTAAATTCAGACAACTCAAAATCGAATGATAAATATATCCTGGAAGTGGCTAAAATGCTGGGATCGGCACGCCCTACTGCAGTAAATCTGAATTACGCTGTTGCCCGGCAGATGAATGCTCTTAAGAAGGCTCATTCCTGGAATGAAAAAGTCCGGGTTGCCCTGGAAACAGCAAAAAGAATATTACGGGAAGAAAAGGAATATTGCCGGCAAATCGGACTTCATGGATTAACATTGATCGAAAAGATCTGTGAAAAGAAATCGCATCAAACAGTAAACATCCTTACACATTGCAATGCCGGATGGCTGGCATGCATCGACTATGGAACAGCTATGGCTCCAATTTATTTTGCTTTTGACAAAGGCATTAAGGTACATGTTTGGGTGGATGAGACCCGGCCAAGGAACCAGGGAGCAAGACTTACCACTTGGGAGTTAGGTCATCACGGCGTTCCTTTTACCCTGATTACGGATAATACAGGCGGGCATTTAATGCAACAGGGTCTTGTAGACCTGGTAATTGTTGGGAGTGACAGAACTTCCATTAAAGGTAATGTTGCAAACAAGATCGGGACATACCTGAAAGCCCTTTCAGCAAAAGACAATAAGATACCGTTTTATGTTGCTTTACCGGCTTCCTCGATCGACTGGGAATTGCAGAACAACTGTGATCAAATTCAAATTGAACAAAGAGATGCTGAAGAAGTAATGTTTGTTGAGGGCTTCCGTGAGAATAAAATTGAAAAGGTAAGAATCTGTCCTGAAAATACGAATATTGCAAATTTTGGTTTTGATGTGACACCTGCAAGATTGATAACCGGTTTAATAACCGACAGAGGGATTTGCAAGGCTGAAAGAGAAGATATTCTGAAATTGTTTCCTGAATACAACTAAGTAAAGTATGTCTATAAATTCCAAAATACAAATAATAAATATCAAATATCAAATAAATTCCAATTCCAAAATTCAAAATCTCAAACAATTGTTTGATAATTAGGTCATTGATATTTGTGATTTATTTGAAATTTGGATATTGTCATTTATTATTTTGTGAAATTCTCGACTTTGTAGACTAGAACCAAGCAACAATGGAAGGTTATGTGAAGTTTAATTGTGAATGGGGAAAATCCGGCGCTATTATTTCTGATTCGGTTTTTGATAAAATAAACAACTGGCGGGATATATTATATGGACTGAAATTAATCGGGGCAAATGTGAAAAAAATTGGATTTGGAAATATAAGTGTACGGGCTAAAAATAAGTCTGATTTTATTATTACCGGAGCAGGTACGGGAAAGTTCAGAAAACTGACCCAAAAACATTATTCAAAGGTTATCGATTACAGTCTTATTAAAAATAGTTTAGTTTGTAAAGGGCCGGTTAAAGCTTCTTCAGAGTCTCTTAGTCATGCCATAATTTATGAACTTGATCCGGAAATAAATGCTGTAATTCATGTCCACAATCTCGAATATTGGAAAAAACTAATACATCTGGTACCGACAACGCATGAGGATATACCTTACGGAACACCTGAAATGGCGAAAGAAATTATCAGGCTGTTTCGTGAAACCGATGTAAGTGAAAAGAAGATCCTGGTAATGGACGGTCATAAGGAAGGGATCATTACGTTTGGAAAGGATCTTGACGAAGCCGGCGGATACTTATTAGCATATATTAATACTATAATTTAACCAGTACATTAACATTATAAAACAATACATCAAAGAACCTGAATTAGTTGTCTAATTATATTCTTAATTTTTATGCAAAAAAAAGTCGCAAAATATTTGCTAAGCCAAATGACTTTATCGTTGGGGCAATAGCAACAGCATAGTGCAACGCCCTATGAATAAAAATGAATATTAAAAATTAGCCCTGTAAGGGCGGA
>JAUWBB010000222.1 GCA_030605195.1 Bacteroidota bacterium | reverse complement strand
GTCTCATATAAGCTTTCCATGCATCAGAACCAGACTCCCTGCCACCGCCGGTATCTTTCTCTCCACCAAAAGCACCACCAATCTCAGCACCGGACGTACCTATGTTTACATTTGCAATCCCACAGTCGGAACCAACTTCTGAAAGGAACATTTCAGCTTCGCGTACATTTAAGGTAAATATAGCCGATGATAACCCCTGGGGTACACCATTATTCAACTCAATCGCCTCTTCTATGGTCTTGTACTTTATTAAGTACAATATCGGGGCAAAGGTTTCTTCCTGGACAATATCATAGTGATTTTGCGCTTCAGCTAAAACAGGAACAACATAATTAGGAGAGCCATAGGTGCTTTCCGGCAGCACTTCTCCTCCAAAAATGATTTTTCCTCCTTCTTTTTTAATTTGCTCAAGTGCTTGCTTAAAAATGGTTACCGCATCAAAATCAACAAGTGGTCCCATAAGAACCTCCTGATCCAAAGGGTTACCTATCCTTTTAGTAATCTGACCATATGCATTTATCAGGTTTGTTTTAACCTGATCAAATATTTTTTCATGAATGATGAGCCTTCTGGTGGTAGTACACCGTTGTCCTGCCGTTCCAACAGAGCCAAAGACAATGGCAGGAATAGACATTTCCAGATCAGCATGATCCGAAACAATTATAGCATTATTACCACCGAGTTCCAGAATTGTCTTTCCAAGTCGCTTTCCAACTATCCCACCAACCCGTTTCCCAACTGCAGTTGAGCCTGTAACGGAAAATAATTGTATCCTGCTATCCCCAATAAAATTATCCCCAAGAACGGATGATTTGGCTATAAAGAGGCTGAAAATTCCTTCCGGTACATCATTATCCCTTAAAACCCTGCTTATAATTTTCTGAGTGGCAATAGCTGTTAAGGGAGTTTTGGAACTGGGTTTCCATATTACTGCATCGCCGCATATGGCAGCTAACATGGTATTCCATGACCAAACCGCAACAGGAAAATTAAAAGCAGAAATCACTCCTACCAGTCCTAATGGATGATACTGATCATACATCCGGTGTTCCGGCCGTTCAGAATGCATGGTGATACCACTTAAAAACCTTGCCTGCCCAACGGCAAAATCGCAAATATCAATCATTTCCTGCACTTCGCCCATTCCTTCCTGGATTATTTTTCCCATTTCGAGTGTTACCAATAAACCAAGATCATTTTTAGCCTCTCGTAATGCCATTCCTATTTGGCGGACAATTTCTCCTCTCCGTGGTGCCGGCAATTTCCGCCAAACTTTGAAAGCTGCCTGAGCACGGGAAATGACTTTCTCATAATCTTCAGAGGCGCCATTTTTTACTTTTGCAATTTCCTTCCCATCAATCGGCGAAACCGATGATGTTACATCACCCTTTGGATCAAACCAAACGGTTCCGGTAGTAACCCCGGAGTTTATTTTCTCTATACCGAGCCTGTGTAAAGCCTCATCAACACCATATTTATCTTCTGCCATAGTTTTTCTTATTATAATTTGTTGATATTTAATTATTTAAGAAATTCTGTTTTTACATAAAACAAATGTAATAATCTTTATTTTATTACCCTTCATTTAGAAAGATTTTAAAGATGCATATTATCGGGAAGAGCATGAGGCATAGAGAGGAACGTTTTGCGCAGCAAAACCTCACGCCTGTCCCGTTTTTTCGGGGAGTGGCATTTGCGTTAGATTGTGGGAACGAGTAATTTCGGATTGGGGATTGGGGATTGCGGACTGCGGATTGTGGCCTGCGAGAGCGAGTAACTAAGTGATAAGCTAAATTAACCGGTTCAGGATTTTGATCATCAAAAACAAATCAATAACTTCGCAACCCCAATGGTTTCATTGAAATTGAATATATGCCCAGGTGGCGGAATTGGTAGACGCACTGGTCTCAAACACCAGTGGTAGCAATACCGTGCCGGTTCGAGCCCGGCTCTGGGTACTAATTTTAATGGCCCTCAAGGATGAGGGTTTTTTTGTTTAACTTGACAGCATGGATAATCCGGATATTATCAGGCCTTACGGCGACAAACAATTTCAATTCGACAAAAGATATCTTAAAATGGCACAAGTCTGGGCACAAAATTCCTATTGCAAGAGGAAAAAAGTAGGTGCGTTGATTGTAAAAGATAAAATGATCATTTCCGACGGATACAACGGAACTCCATCTGGTTTTGAAAATGTTTGTGAAGATGAAACAGGGACCACAAAACCCTATGTATTGCATGCTGAAGCCAATGCCATTACAAAAGTGGCCAAATCAAACAATTCAAGTGAAAATGCAACCTTATACATTACAACTTCACCCTGTTTGGAATGCTCAAAACTGATCATACAATCGGGAATAAAGCGGGTAGTTTATTCCGAAAAATATCGTAGCAAAAACGGACTGGAATTGCTGCAAAGAGCTAATATTGAAACTTTTCTTCTTAAATTATAATCTAAGACATTGTGCAATACAAAAACCGAAATACAAGTATATATCTGCCAATATTACTGGCTGTTGTTTTAGTTGGTGGGATATTTATTGGTCTTTACCTGCAAGGAAACGGAGATCAAAAAAAACATATTCTCGTATACCCGAAAACGGATAAACTAAACAGGGTGATCAAATATATATCTTCGCAATATGTCGATGCGGTATCCCGGGATGAACTGGTCGAAGTAGCCATACCGTCAATGCTTAGAAGTCTCGATCCTCATTCCATTTACATTCCGGCAAAAGACCTTCAGCAGATGAATGAACCCCTCGAAGGAAATTTCGAGGGAATAGGAATTCAGTTTAATACGCCAAATGATACCGTTGTTGTGGTAAGTACAATCTCCGGAGGACCATCAGACCTTTTAGGTATCCAACCGGGCGACAGGATCATAAAAATCAACGATACCATCATAGCCGGTGTAAAATTAAAGGATGAAGAAATCATTAAACGTCTGAAAGGCCCCAGGGGAACTAAAGTGAACGTAAGCATTCTAAGAAGGGGTGCTCCTGAGTTGCTGGAATTTGAGATCACCAGGGACAGGATACCATTATACAGCGTTGACGTAGCCTATATGGTTACCGATGAAATAGGATACATCAAGATCAGTAAATTTTCCAAAACTACTTTTCAGGAATTCCTTAAAGGAATGGAAAAACTTAAAGAATTGAACCTTGAAAAATTAATTCTTGATCTGCGTGGTAACGGAGGCGGATATATGGATGCCGCCACAAATATAGCCAATCAGTTTCTTGAAAAAGGAAAGCTGATTGTTTATACAGAGGGCCAATCCAGGCCAAGGGATGAAATATTTGCCACCGAAGAAGGAGCGTGTATAAATGGTGATGTATTAATCCTGATTGACGAATGGTCTGCTTCAGCCAGTGAGATCCTTGCCGGCGCAATCCAGGACAATGACCGGGGAGCCATTTTGGGAAGAAGATCTTTTGGGAAGGGCCTTGTGCAGGAACCATTGATGTTATCTGACGGATCAGCAATACGTCTGACTATTGCACGGTATTATACACCTACCGGACGATGTATTCAAAAATCTTACAATAACGGCACCGAGGATTATTTTAGCGATTTGCATGTAAGATTCATAAACGGGGAATTCAGTGAAGCTGACAGCATTAAGTTTGCCGATTCATTAAAATACACTACCCCGGGAGGAAAGGTGGTTTATGGCGGTGGTGGAATTATGCCGGATGTTTTTGTTCCCATCGATACCACAGCCGTAACACTTTATTATATGCAGGTACGGAACAGAGGCCTTATTTACCGGTTTGCCTTCGAATATACCGATCGGAACAGGGAGAAGCTAAACAAATTTGAAGACCCAATAAAATTATCTGAATACCTTGACAAACAGGATCTGCTTAAAATATTTATTACATACGCTGCTAAAGAAGGTGTAAAAAAGAAACAGAAAGATATTGATGTTTCAGCACACATCTTATTAATCCAGATCAAAGCCTATATTGCCCGGAATATAATGGATAACGATGGCTTTTATCCTATTTTTAAAGACATTGACAATACCCTCCAGGCCGCGATTGAATATCTATCGGAAAAATAAAATACACCTCAACATTCACTCCTTAGGTGTGTGATACTTATGTTACAATGCTGTCGGATGTTTCCATCCGACAGTTAATTACAAGGTTAGGTATTATAGTACTACCGGATGTTTCCATCCGACGGTTAATTATAAAGTACAGTATAAATTACTCCAGTATTCAATGTCAGGTGGAAACACCTGACATCATGTAAAACATATAGTTACCGGAGAATTTCGCAGAAGGAGGAATTTTATGAATTGTAAACACCAATTTATAACCTTTACAAATAAGGAGAAAACAATAAAGCCCATTAATAATCAATCATTCATCACATTATATCCACCTGTTCATCAAATATTATAAATAATCTTTATGCCTACCCATTGACTTTTAAAAATAAATTCCTCATTTTTATTTTTTATTTATGTTCTATAACATATAATAAAAAGTATATACTATGAAATCAGCAAGCAACTTTCGTAACATGATTATCAGAATAGCTATAACGGCTGGTTTGATCCTCTTCTTATCCCTTCAAGGCTTCTCTTAGTTATCAGGGACATATACTATTGATCCTGCCGGAAGAAGTTTCGCAACAAAAAACTGCAAATCTTTCAGTGAAGCTGTCGATTCCCTGATCTCCCAGGGAGTTTCCGGTGCAGTGACATTCAATGTCGCGGACGGAACATATAATGAACGGGTTACCATATCTCAGGCAATTGATGGAGCCAGTGCAGTAAATACTATAACCTTCCAGTCGCAATCACTGGATTCAACAGCAGTGGTTATAACATATCAATCTACAACCTCCAGCCCAAACTGGTCCTTTAAAGTTGGTGAGGCAGATTATATTACTATTAGAAAAATGACATTGCAGGCTACCGGATCAGGTTATGGAAGAGTGTTTGATTTTAACGGAAATGTAACAAACTTCACTCTTGAAAATTGCCGGATATTAGTATATAACACAACCAGCAGTTATAACGAACATGCGTTACTTTTTTACTATGATGACAAAACTGAGAATATGAAAATACAAAACAACGTTTTTTCGAACGGAAGTTTTGGTATGTATCTGCTCGGTGATGCCTCTTCTAACTTATCTACTGGTACAGAAATGCTGAACAATGAATTTACTTATCAAAGCCAGTATGAAGTCCGGTTAAAATATCATGATTCCCCTATCGTTAATTATAACATAATGGATCTTGATGGAACTGAATTTGCTGATGGTTCACGGGATATTTATAGGTTATCACAAGATACGGGAAAAAATATATGGATGGTTACATACCTCCCAACTACAAGGGAATTCGAGACGGGATTTTTGAAACCTGCCTCGCATAAAAAGTATGAATGGATCAAAAACCCTGTATGAACATGAAGGAAAGGAGGCTGTATATACCTTCACCATCTTACCACCCTGGCGCCGGACCATTTTAGCGTATATCGGTTACGTTCTATTCTTTATTGGTTTTGTATATACCGTCGTAACCGTTTATACAAGGGGATTGCGGGCAATAATTCGTGAACGAACAGCAGAAATCAGAGAACAAAAAGACGAAATTGAGGAAAAGAA
>JAUWBB010000269.1 GCA_030605195.1 Bacteroidota bacterium | reverse complement strand
TTCCACTATTCCATTATTCCACTATTCCACTATTCCATTATTCTACTATTCCAGTATTCCACTATTCTACTATTCCATTATTCCACTATTCCAGTATTCCACTATTCTACTATTCCATTATTCCACTATTCCAGTATTCCACTATTCTACTATTCCACTATTACTCGCTCCCACAATCGTTATTCGCTCCCACAATCCAGGCTCTGAAACCAGCTCATGAAGATTGGCTCTTACTTCGTTCGAGCCAATCGTTCGCTCAATCCCGCTCGTGAGACATTCTGTTCGCTTTACTCACAGAATGGTTCCACTATTCCACTATTCTTAAACATATAGAAAATCCTGAATTAAAGCTAATTTTGTAAAAAAACAACTTAACCATGCCAAAGATATCAGAAAGAGGCATTCGTATACCGGAATCCCCAATCAGAAAATTTGTTCCATACGCGGAGGAAGCCAAGCGAAAGGGAAAAACTGTTTATCATTTAAATATCGGGCAGCCAGATATACCGACTCCGGAAGTTGCCCTTAATGCCATTAGAAATACCGATCTGAAAGTAGTTGAATACAGTCATTCAGCCGGTATCGAGTCATACCGCAGGAAATTGGCAAAATATTATCAAAACCTCGAAATTCATGTTGACCATAATGATATCCTTATCACAACAGGAGGTTCAGAGGCTATTTTATTCGGAATGTTGTCATGCTTTAACCCGGGAGAAGAAGTGATTATTTCCGAACCTTATTATGCTAACTATAACGGTTTTTCAATTGCTGCCGGCGTTGAGATAAAACCTGTAACCGCATCGATTCAGAACGGATTCGCACTGCCCCCAATTGAAGAATTTGAAAGGCTGATCACGCCTAAAACCAAAGGGATCATCATATGTAATCCGAATAATCCAACGGGATATTTATACTCCAAAGAGGAATTACTTAAATTAAAAGAAGTCATTACGACGTATGATCTTTACCTCTTTTCCGATGAGGTGTATCGCGAATTTTGCTATGACGGGCATTCACATTTCTCTGCTATGCACCTTGAGGGCGTGGATGAACAAATCGTTATGATGGATTCCGTTTCCAAACGTTATAGTTCATGCGGAGCCCGGATAGGTGCACTGGTCACAAAAAACAGGGAAATTATTCATACAGCATTAAAATTTGCCCAAGCAAGGTTAAGCCCGCCATCTTTTGGTCAAATTGCTGCCGAAGCTGCACTGGAAACGCCTCCGGAATATTTCAAGGAAGTACATCAGGAATATATTGAACGCCGGAATTTTATGGTAAATGCTTTAAATAAAATGGAAGGCGTGGTTTGTCCGCTTCCGAAAGGGGCTTTTTATACGGTAACTCACTTACCGGTTGACGACGCGGATAAATTCTCACAATGGTTGCTGAGCGATTTTGAGTATAATAATGCTACCGTTATGCTTGCTCCTGCATCCGGATTTTATGCAACGCCCGGACTTGGCAAACAAGAAGTTCGCATTGCTTATGTTCTGAAAATTGAAAAACTGGAGAAAGCAATGAAATGCCTGGATGAGGCTCTAAAAGTATATCCGGGTAGAACATTGTAAAACGAAGCTCCGGTTCGTTATATTTATCAACGATCCAGGAGGATCGTTGTACTAAAAACCAGCATCCATGCTTATGGAAAAGAAAGAATTTTACAAAAAAAATCTCCCTCATCTTCAGATCCAGGGGCAAACATTTTTTGTAACATGGTTATTAGCTGGAGTGCACTCAAATAGAGAATTTTCAGAATTAAAAATGGAGTTTGAACGAATTAGATATCAGATCAAAGAAAAATCAAACAATAAAAAGAAAGACCTGAAAGAGGCCGGTAATAAATACTTTCTGGAATTTGATAAAAAGCTTAATACTTTAAAATCCGGAAAGCACTTCATGAAAAAACCTGAAGTTGCCCAGGCTGTGGCAGATTCTATTCATTACTGGGATAATAAGCGAATTGATTTATATTGCTATTGTATTATGTCAAATCACGTACACGCTGTTTTCAACGTTTTCGAGAAAGATGAGATCGGCTCTTCATTATTCCTTCAGGATATTATGCAATCAATAAAAAATTTTAGCGCAAAAGAATGTAATAAGATTTTGGGCCGGAAAGGACAGTTTTGGTATCATGAAAGCTATGACCGATTAATCAGAGACAGGGAGGAATTGTACAGAATTATCTGCTATGTACTTGACAATCCCATCAAAGCAGGATTATGTAAAGAAAAAAAAGATTGGAAATGGTCGTATATTAATCCTGAATACAACGTATTTATGTAAAACGAAGCTCCGGTTCGTTATATTAATCAATGACCTGGAAAGTCGCTCTACATTTACTCCAGCTTAAATTCTATGGGTAGAATCAGATCACAACTTACAGGTTTTCCGTGTTGTGTGCCCGGTTTCCAGTCAGGCATGGTGCTGATCACGCGTAAGGCTTCTTTATCAAGCAAAGGATGAACAGTTTCTATCACCCTGGTATTTGTAACTTCACCTTTTTCATTTATTCTTACGTTCACCATAACTTTCCCTGATTTACCCTCCTTAAGAGCATCCTTTGGATACTTTATGTTTGAAGAAATATATTCAACTAAAGCTTGTTTACCTCCCGGAAAATGAGGAACATCTTCAACAACCACAAATTTCTCATCCTGAAATGATTTTGTGGATTCTACAGGAGATGGTAGTGTATCATCTATCTTTTTTACCTCCGTGTAATCTAACTCTAACCGGTAGGTTTCCCATTCTAATTTGAGATTCAAGTATTTACCTTTTTCAGCTTTCACCTGGATGGTCTTATATCCCACATAAGAAATACATAACACAACTCCCTTTTGTTCAACCATCAGAGAAAATTCTCCATTTAAATCGGTTATAGTACCTGTATAGGAATCTTTTATTATTATACTCGCTCCAGCCAATGGTTTTTTTGTATCCTCAGCGATCACCTTCCCTTTAATCAGGTAGCCTTCTGTTGAGATATAGAACATATTTGATTTAGTCGGTATCTGATCCTTTGTTGTAAAAAATATCATCCCGTTCTTTCCCTTTTCCCCGTATTTTTCAACTGCAGCTTCTCCCTTCATAACACTGAGGGACTTTATATTTTCAGTATTCTGTAGAAATTTTACTGCTTCTTCCTTTGTGACTTCTTTTCCATCTATTATATATAATACACTATCACTAAAAGGGGAAAATATACTATCCTTTAAACTAAGTTGTGTAACAGCCTCTTTCTCAGGATAATCGGGTTTCTTTTTATCTGTTTTCCGTTTTAAAACAATATTTAAAAATTCACTTTTTTTAGCTTTTACCATAAGGGTTTCATATCCTATAAAGGAAACAGACAGCATTATGTTCTCTTCTTTAACTTCCAGGGAAAATTCTCCGTTTTTATCGGTTATAGTACCTGTATAAGTATCTTTTATAATAACATTGACCCCTGGAAGTGGTTTATTTGTATCCTCTGCTGTCACTTTCCCTTTTACCAGATGGCTATCTATTGAACCTTTTTGATCCTCAAAGACGTTTCCTCCTGGAAAAGGATTGGAAAATGCCAGGTTAAGCAATACTAACACAGGAATAAGAAATAACATTCGCCATTTTCTTCGATTCGATGATTTTCTTTTTTTCATCATGATCATTCTTTTCTTACTAAATGAATAATTAAACGTATGTACCAATCCCATATAGGTATGTCCCAGGGAAAACCTGAGCAATAAATTCTGGTAATTCTGCAAGGGAATTCCCTGCCGTATAACGGCGCGGTCGGCAAGAAATTCATGGGTTTCCTTAACCGACCTTCTGTAAAACCACACAAAGGGATTAAACCATTGAAAAACACTCAAACATTCTACAACAAACAAATCAATGCCATGGCGTTGTCTTATATGTTCCTTTTCATGTATAATAATATTCGACAAATTACTTTCATTAATCTGAGAAGGATGCAAAAAAATGTGCGAGAAAAAGGAGAAAGGACTTTGTATTTGTTTGCTGACCACTACTTTCATCCCGGATATTTTCCGGACACCGTATTTCCTGATTTCATGAATGAGGAATCCTGCCTGATAAAATAGCCGGGCTGCCAGTAAAATAACACCTGTCAGATATAAAATTAAAACAACCCCATGCCAGGAAAATAAAATACTTTTTCCCTGACTAATAGTTACAGTATCTATAATAAACATTTCATTCAGATATACATATCCATCATGAATAACCCGAATAGCAGGAATTTTATGAGCAACAGGTAAAAAAGCCCGGTTAATAGCCGGAAGAATCAAACAAAATATAGCAGCTGCCAGAAAATAAAACCTATTTATCCGGAAAAAAGTTTCTTTCCTTAAAAGAAACCAATATAGCATGTAAAAAACAGCCAGTGCAATAGCCGTCTGAAGCAGATAGTTAAAAAATGCATTCATGACTTATTTTCATTTTCCTTCAGTTCATCCCGTATCTCCAGCATCATTTCTTCCAGTTCCCGGATACTTACATTATTCTCCTTTGCGAAAAAAGAAGCCATCTGGGGAAATGAATTGTTAAAGTATTTCTGCATTAATTCCCCAAAACGGAATTTTGTATATTCTTTTTTTGAGACAAGAGTATAGTACTCATTGGTAGTTCCATAGGACTTGTGGCTTACAAATCCTTTATTCTCCAGCACTCTGATAACCGTCGAAACGGTGTTATAAGCCGGTTTGGGATCAGGTAGTTGT
>JAUWBB010000256.1 GCA_030605195.1 Bacteroidota bacterium | reverse complement strand
CTGATATTTTGGACCTTCCTGTTTAAGGAGTTCATAGGCTTCATTAGAATAGCCAGCCCCCACCATCGCTGCTAAAGCTTCCACCGGATTTTCTGCCTTCAGCCCTTCCCATTGGGTACGCTGGTAAAAATATTCCCCATTGAAAAGTTTATCTTCCAGGTATTGTCTCCCATTATCAAGAAGTGTTTGATAGAGTTGTACGGGTTGGCCGAGAGCATTTGCCATCCGGATGTATGCACCCAGGGCACCCAGATAAAAACCGGTACACATGCCATCGGGTCCCCAGAATTCAATATCGTATGTATTATGATGAGGTTCAATAAGTACACCGGTATGTTCAGGGTCCCAGACTTCAATGCAATAATCAAGACTTCCCTTCACCTTTGGAAAGATCTTTTTCAACCACGTGGAATCCCCTGAGATACGCCAGTCGCGATAGGCTTTCATAATACCGCCTAATTGACCATCTGCTGCAGCATGAAATGTATGAGCTACCGGCCGGATGGGCAGGTTGGTCCTGAAGGTTTGATGACCCTGTTCATCCTGGCTAACGAAGAATTCCGTTTCCCGGAGCGTACGTTCCAGAGCAGGGAACAAATGAGGGATTGCCTGTGCATAATTCCAAACGTGTGTGCATGAGCCATGACAACAGCCCCTGTTGTCACTACATCCTTCAAAACACCAAAGCCTGCCATCCGCCTGGCGTAATACGGTGGGTGATTTTAATATGGTCAGGTTGGCCGCTACTGCCTCAAGGACTTCCGGCGGGAGTGTTGATCTAAAGAAGGATTCCGTAAACAATTGTGTTTTTTCAAAAAGGTCATTGTAATGCAGGTGCCAGTATTTCACCACATCTTCTATTTCCGTAAATCTCCCGGTATACCAGGATTTGTAATGAACCTCCTCAGATGTACAGCTCTCCCCCGGGCAACACTTTTCCTCATCCTCTTTTGGCCCCGGTGTTGGCGCATCAGACCCAAGACGCAAATCCGAAACCGGTACATACCATGCAAACATCAACCGAATGGTCTTTTTCTCTCCAGGTGCAAGATTGAATGGAACAAACAATGATGCTCCCGGAGATTCATTTGCAACAGGATCATTTTCTACGATCTCACCTTTTTCTATCCCGTTCCATGTTTTCGTTAAGGGGTCCCACCAACCACCGCGAAACCAGCAATGATTCACTTTAACATTGTTGTCATCAACGAACACTGCAAAATCGCCTTCCTGTTCCGGGTGTTCTTTGCTGCCATCCTGATGGATGATAAAGCCATTTTTCAAAGGCTTTATCGAGTTATTCCGGTTAATTTTCATAAAATTCCGTGCATTCCAGGAAAATACAGCTTCAATATTTTTTTGAGTCGGGTTTTCAAAAGAATACACCATAGCTGCAACCGGCAAGCTTGAATTGTCTTCATCCGTCGGGATAAATGGGCTCCACGCGGTAAGTTGGACTTTAACAGGAATGTCTTTGTCATACAGGTTGATTATTCCGAATGGGAATCTTGCAAGAAATTCAGATTTCTCAAAACGAGGCAAACCATAACTTGTGCCACCCAAACCATTCCCTGTATTTGCTCCGCCAAATAACTTTCTTGTTGGGACCTGTCCCTCCAATACCTTTGCTCCGTTGGGAATCCCTTTAATGCTTATTGCCCCAAAAGCACAAGGTTCTTTAAACATTTCAGGTTTGTTCCTCAACGAAACATGCGAAAGAGCACCTGTGCCTTCCACACAAACCATCCCTGCTCCTATCCCCCCGAGGGGAAAAGCAATATGGTTTAAATATTCACCGTGGTAAAAGTCATTGTATCTTCTACCATCGTTTTTGCCTTGTGAACAGCCAGTAAACAAGGCCATAGAAAGGAGCATCTCGAAGATAAGGATGCCGGAATACCTATTCATTTTCATCATGGTTTTGATTTGTTTTATGCTTTAATGTGCGGGAATAACTACTTTTTCTTTTCCCCAGTTTTCTTTATCCAAATCCATCGGATCATCTATCCTCTTCATATAGCTTTTTAGTCGTTCAGTCAACTCATTCACCTTTTCCTGATATTTCGGATCATTTGCCAGGTTATTTTTTTCCCATGGGTCTTTATTCAGATTGAACAACTGTGTAGTATCCCTGTTTTTGACGTTATACGCGATAAGTTTCCAGTTGTCGTTTGTCCTTATACCACGTTGGATATTCCGGTAGGCATAAAACAGATCATCCCTGATATCTGTTTTTGGCTTTTTAAAAACCGGTACCAGGCTTTTGCCTTCAACTGTTCCGGGAATTGGAATACCTGTCATTTCACACAACGTCGGATAAATATCGTTCAGATAACAGAGAGCATCCGTTCTTATACTTTTAGAGATTCCGGGTCCTGTAAAAATCAACGGTACCCTGATGCTATGTTCATATAAATTCTGTTTCCCCAGTAGTCCATGCTGTCCTACAGCCAGTCCATTATCTCCGGCAAAGATAATTATGGTATTCTCAGCTTTCCCGTTTTTTTCAAGGGCATCGACTAATCTGCTAATTTGGGCATCGGTATGTGTGATCATCGCATAATAGGCTCCAATATGGTCTCGTACAATTTCTTCCGTCCGGGGCCACGGAGCGAGTTTTTCGTCCCTGATCTTCATTTCGCCATTATCGAATGGATTTTCAGGCATAAAATTTTCAGGAACCAAAATTCTTTCCCTGGGGTATATTTCTTCATACTCTTTTGGCGCCATCCTCGGATCATGAGGAGCAGTAAAAGACACATACATAAAAAAGGGATCATCCCCAGTATCATTTTCCAGGAATTTAATTGCCTCATCCGTGAACATCTCACTGGAGAATTTTTCGCCTGTATATTGTTTTTCCTTTGGATATTCTCCTGAAGGATCAAAATCATAAACAGGAACTTTAAGGTGATTGCTCATCCCACCGAACATAATTTTACCGCCATGGGTAAAACACCTGGCATAAGCTTGCCGGCTATTGTGCCACTTACCGGTTCCGAAGGTTTTGTACCCTTCCTCCCGCAGCAATTCCGGAAACATGATGTGCTCGTCAGGAATCGATGCCCCTTTCTTTTCCAGGTGGAAAAGTGTCTTACCGGTTAACAACATAGCACGGCTTGGCATACAAATCGCTCCGCTTGTCCCTCCCATGATATGAGCATGGGTAAATGTAATACTGTTATGAACAAGTTTATCCATATATGGGGTTTGAACTTCCTTATTCCCTAAAGCATTAATCGTATTAAAGCGCTGATCGTCGGTAAAAAGGAATAAAATATTTGGCTTTTTATCCGGAGGAATTTCAACTTCCTTAATAACAACCGGGGCGTTATACAATTCGATATTGGATACCACCGGACATGCCTTTGATTGAGTAATCTTAAATCTGATCTTACCGGTTTCCACTGTCGTAAACCGGAGAATCCTTTTATAACCAATTGTAGTCTCTGAAGCAATTTCCTGCCAGGAATCATTTAAAAATGCCTCAACTGTAAATTGCTGAACCCGTTGTCCTAACGGAATGTATTCCTGTACAAGAAACCGGTTAATGGAGGCCGGTTTGCCCAGATTAATAACCAGGTTAGCGGTAGTGGCCTGGTCATCGGTAGTCCAGTATGTATCTTTTTTTCCATCATTCACATTGCGAGGACTAAACTTCCGGCTATTACCACGTATCTGGCTGGCTTGCACCTTTTTTCCTCTTGCCAGATCTTTGGCAAAGTCCTTTCCAATTGTTTCTGCCAGTTTTAAGACCTGTTTCACGTCATTTTCATGAATAAGGCCACGGCTGTCAACCGGAAAATTCAGGAGGAAGGACGCATTCCGGCCAATGGACCGATAATATATATTAAGTAAGTGAGTTAAGGATTTTACCTGGTTATCCTGAACAGGATGATAATACCATCCGGGCCGGATGGATACATCACATTCGGCAGGAACCCAGTGTGTTCCATCTTCATGTCCCGACCGCAATTCTTTATATCTGCCATAACCCGGATATACTTCCTCGCGTCTTAACAAACACCAGTTATCCGGGTTTGCCCAGCCCTGTTCATTCCCCACCCAGCGTATGTCCGGACCTCCATCGCTGAAGATCACTGCCTGTGGCTGAAGCTCACGTATAATTATATAGGTATTATCCCAGTCATAATAGGTTTCCCGGTCAATTTTTCTGTTCTCATTTGCTCCACCGTAATAACCAGTGCCCCCATTTGCACCATCAAACCAAACTTCAAACACCTTACCATAATTTGTCAATAATTCCCGTAATTGATTTCTGTAATAGGTGATATACTCAGGTTTTCCATAATCCGCATGGTTCCTGTCCCATGGAGAAAGATAAATACCCATTTTCAATCCGTACTCTTTACATGCATTTGCCAGTTCCGCAACCACATCTCCTTTCCCATCCTTCCATGGAGAATTTTTCACAGAGTGTTCAGTGTATTGGGAAGGCCATAAACAAAACCCATCATGATGCTTGGCAGTCAGAATGATCCCTTTCATTCCTGCTTCTTTGCAGACCCTTGCCCATTGCCTGCAATCAAGTTCAGTTGGATTAAACAGTTCAGGAGATTCATCACCAAATCCCCATTCCTTGTCAGTAAAAGTGTTCATGTTAAAATGCACAAACGCATAAAATTCCATCTCGTGCCATTCAAGCTGGCGCTCAGATGGGACCGGGCCAAAGGGTTCAGGTGGTTTAACCCTGGAGCATGCAACAAGCGTGAACAGGGCAATAAATAAATGTATTTTATTCATCGGATTATTGTAGTAAGACCGCAATATAAATAAGAATAGAACACAGATGACACTGATTTAAACTATAGGTATAGGCTTTTAGTTCGCATATTTAATTATTTGAATAAAAACGTATTGGATTGTTTGCTACCATCCTTTTTAACAGGGTATTGAAGATTAGCCCTGTATTTTAAATAATAAATGTCGAATGTGATGACGCTTTGGTCACACCCTGACTAAAACGT
>JAUWBB010000181.1 GCA_030605195.1 Bacteroidota bacterium | reverse complement strand
CTTTAATTAAAATTTTATGTTAGGGCGTACAATAATGATAGGGTAATCCATTGAATAAAAGCAAATTAGCAAATATCTGGATTAATAACTCGTAAACTCACGCTAGGTTTATAATAGTCACCCGCCTCAAGACAATTTATTAATTCAAAATCCCTTTTAGTTTTCCCCTTATTGTCTTTGCCTTCATAGATTGCCATAAGATAATTAGCATCGTTAACTACATGATATTCAGTTTTATAATTCAACTTTGATTTATCCCGATGAGGTTTTAAATGTATTGGGCTGGTAATAGTTGGAGTAAAGCATCTCACTTTCTTTATCGGGATTTTTTTCTCTTGGTTCATCCAGATTGGCTCTGACAATGCTTGTTTCAGTCCTTTTTCTTTTACTGCAGATTCTATTTTGGCCTTTACAACATCATCAACAATATTCTTAATATCTGAAGGTGATAAAGAATCTATAGGTTTCCTCACAACATACAGAATCTTTTCTTCCTTTTCACTTTTCTTATTTATTACTTCATTTTTAATAGCTCCATAAAAAGTTTCTTTATGCAACGAACCTCTTACTGTATGGCCTTGCTGATAAATTGGGCTTCCATTATGATATTGTATTTTACCCCTTTTTCTTAACTTTTTCTTGTTTTGCTTAGTTACATTATCCGGCGTATAATGTGAAACAAACACTTCGTTTTCAACAGTATTAGCATCTTCGGTAAATGTTTCCCACGGTTTCGCAATAAAAGGTTTTAAGTCTCTTTTTTCTTTTTCCCATTGTTCCAGTTCTCTGTAATAGTGCGCAAGTTTGTCATATTTATTTTTAGTCATACAGGCAATTGTGATAGCATCAATACAATGGTGTATATAGTTTACCCGCTCTTTTTTTTCATACTTTTTTTGTAATCCCCAAATTCTTCTAAATTCGGCAACAGTGCTACCCTTAACCGAATACACTTTATCAAATATTGATTTTAAATAGGCACGTGCATATTTAGTAATAATACCTGTATCAACTAATTGACTGTTTTTAAACCCGTCCGGAATTTCTTCCATTTCAAAACGTTGATATTTATTTTTCCAATAATTCTTCTCAAGTGTTAATTTATGACGCTTTTGAATAGCTCTATCTTTAACCTCTTTCGTTGCAGCCATTTTACTGGCAAATTTTGCTTTTTCAATTTGCTTTTCTAATTCTTCATATTTATTTTTCCAATTTTCAATACGCGCTAAAATCTCGTCATGATTGTGGAGATATGATGGTATTTTATTCTTTTTTATTTCCCTATTGAACTTATTGTTACATAAAGTTAAATTTACCTGGGAATTATCATATGATAAACTACGTGGTATGGTGTGTTCTATTTCATATTTCGGGTTTTCACCGATAAATTCACAAATTCCAATTGTTTCTCCAGTGTATAAACATTTATGTTCCTGTTCTACCCAAAGTTGATACTTCAAAATATCGTCATCCGTTGGATTAATCTCTTTACGATATTGTTCTTCATATGATTTAATTATGTCTTCGCGATATTTATTCCTGTCGTTTCCCCTGTCTCTTTGCCAGCTTTGGATTGCAAGGCGTTTGTTTTTATCGTTTAGTTCACGGGCAAGCTCAATGTGTATTTTTGTTCTTTCATCAATTTCCCCTTTCTTTATCAGGGAATTAATCAAAAATCTCAGTTGATGCATGGTACGCATAGCCATCGGATTTTTAATTGAAGGTATTCTTGGGCTTTTCAGGTATAAATTTCCATCTTTGGCTCTGTCAGGTTGCGTGAATATTTCTATGTCGGAAGGATGATAAAGCTTCTCTAAAGCATCGTTATCTGCACCCTGCATATTTCCCTAAATTCGTGCAAATAATGATCTTCCCTGTGGGTATACTGCCTTCTTATTCTTTCACCTTGTTGATACAGTTTATAAAAATACTGCCCTAAAGTTTTGCAATTCGATTTATCAATCTTCTGGCTTAGTTCGTTAATAGCATCTTTCACCTTTCCATATTCTTTTTCAGAGGTAGTTTCGAGCCTGTTGCTTAAAAATCCTCTTCTTTGAGCAATATGATAAAATGTCCGTCCTAAAACATAACGCTCATCCTTAACACTAAAGTCCAATTTATTTTCCGATGCTAAGGCCCTGTAATGGTACGGATTCTTATTCTCTGAATCATTAGTTAAAAGCCACTGCCGGAAATCTTTATTTTCAGGATATACCTTTTTATACTGCCACAGATTCAGATCTTCAATCGACAAATACGGACAAAAGTCATTTTCAATCAAAACCCTAAGAGCATTAATTTTCCGTAATTTCCTCCTGAATTTTAGCCTTCGAGAACTTCGGAATTTAGTTCTTTCGGCAGCTTTTGAACTTTCTACTCCTTTTTCAATCTTTACACCTTCCTGAAAAATTCTTACACCTTTATTGAGAAGTTTGAAATTCTCATTATCTTCTGTTTCAACCACAGCCCAACCGATGCTGTTGGTACCCAGGTCCAGTCCTAATATTTTGCTCATAGCTACTTGGTATTTAATCTGTTATATTAACAATTTTTAATCTCCTGTTTTCCAAATTATTATGATAAATTTATAATTTTTTTCTGATATTTAAAAGTTAATCAATCTATTGTATATTTCAATTTTATTTTCTATATTTGCAACAATTACATCTTATCACAATAAGGCTATATGCCGAAGGACTTACGTCCTATACTCCCGCTTCGGTGGGAGTTTTTTTATTTATACCAGGGCATAAAAATACTCACCGGGTGACTCCAAGTCACCAGGTGAGTATTACAGATATAAAGAAAACGTCCGATTAAAAATCTGACCTGCCTTTCATCCAGTCTAATCCAGGCCATTTTTCGGTAACAACATATTCCTGGGGCTCCCCGGGGGTACTTCTTCCGTTTCCTAATATAATCCCTAAGTAGTTTTTACAATACAAGGTATGTGATGTTCTCCTTCATAAATATCAGCTTTATGGCCTCGGAAGTGATAGCTAGGATTGTGTCCGAATTCAGCGCTGTCCGGATATTCATCTGCTCTCTGCCAGTCCAATCCCAGATGCCACTTGCTAATACAGGCTGTAGTATAACCATGCTGCTGCAACAAATTTCCAACCGTCAATCGGTTCTGTTCGATTAACGGAGGGGACCAACTCCACAGGACACCACTTTTAAGGTTCGAACGCCATGAGTATCGCCCGGTTAGTATCCCATAACGGGTTGGTGTGCAAACGGCAGAACCGGAATAAAATCCTTACTTTCGAGACAGAATCTTTAACTAAATGCTTTCCTTAATAACTCCAGGCTTTTTGGAATAGCTGTTTCCGGCGATTCATTTCCTTCAAATTCCAGGGAAATATAACCCTTATAATTATTTTTACGCAGAATAGCTGCAATAAGACCATAGTCGATGTCGAGTGAATACCATTTACCACCGCCATAATATGTTTTAGCTTGTACCAGTATCGCTTTGGAAGTAATCCTATCGAATTGTTCATATTGATTTTCAAGAAAATTTCCCGTATCGGCTGTTACTTGCAGCCAGGGATAGTCGATGGTATTCACAATCCTCATCACACCTTCTGCCGTTCTTCCGAGGCCCCAATGGTTCTCTAATCCAAGCACAACACCACATTCTTCTGCTTTGGGTATACATTTCTCAATTGAATCAATAACCCATTTAAATCCTTCTTCTTCAGTATAACCTTCCAGGATCGGTTCAATACCTTTCTTATCCATAAGCTCATCAAACGATCTGATGGTTCCCCACCGTCCCGTATTCAGTCTCATGGTTGGGATTCCAAGCATATATGCCAGTTCGATCTGATGAATGGTTTTATTTATGTTCTCCAACCGGTACTCCGGATCAGGGGATAAAAATCCCTGGTGAGTAGAAAAACCCATCAGATCAAGTCCGGCATGAAAAGCCCTGCGTTTTATATTCTGCAGGTAGGAATTTTCTTCGGAAGTCATCTGGACAAGCAGCAATTCGATCCCGTCGAATCCCATTCTTGCAGCATCATCGATGCATTTCTCAATGGGTACGTTCTCTCTTGGCCCATTGAACTGCCAAAAAGAATAAGTAGATACTCCAATTGGATTTGGCCTGGTTTTTACAGGTTTATTACGATCAGAGATATCCTGACCTTTTTGACCAGAATAGGCATTGGTAACTCCCAGTCCGGCCAAACCCGCTGCAGCCAAAGTTGATTGCCGGATAAAATTTCTTCTGTTAGTTTTCATAAGTTTGATTAATTTATTTTACAATTTTATTTTCATATATTTACCTGTCTGACCGCAATCCCGAACCCGATAGTTATCGGGAGGCGGACCGGGTTGGGTCTAATCTGCCGTCCCCCCGCTTCGGCGGGGGGACGGGGCTTATTATAATTGCTTTATATAAAATCTCAATTCGTCCCCAGGTAATGTTTCTTTCACTGTAAACAGGATCCTGTAAACTTTTTCCCCCCAGGAACTTTTCAGACGGTTGTCAGATATTTTGATTACCTCAATATTTACTTTATACTTATTTTTCCCGAACTCGATGAACACTTCTTTTCCTTTTTTAGTTTTATCCGGTTCCTGTAACCTGATTTTTCCATCCCTGATCCATTCCGGCTCCTTCCATGTCATTAAAGACAATACTAATTCTTCCCTGACTTCCTTTAATTTGTATTCATCCTGAATTACAATTTGTTTACCCCTGTCCAGGATCATGGTTCTTTTCCAGAAATCGATCCCGGCTTCTTCCGGGTATGCATTGGCAATATCCAGACTAAAAATCGTTTTCTTCTCATTATTCTGGTAATGAACATCTTTCGCATTGTATTTTTCACCTTCTTTCTGCATAATCCCATTAATGGTGGGCAGGTTATGATAAGCCGACTGCATTGTCCAGATTTCATACCGTCTGTTGCTGAATGTTTTTGCCGTATAGGTTTCTACTCCTACATCAATTATTGCAGGGAAACCATCAATGTAAACAATAAAGCTACCCACATCATTATGGTTATGGCTTTCAGCGTTATGACCTCCTTTGGCTGCCAGATACAGACCTTTTGCCGATCCTTCATACGACCTTGCTCCCATTACCTGCAGTCCAGGCAGCCAGAAGTCCCTGAAGAAGGGTGCTGCAGGTTCTGTATTATTTAATTCATCAAGAACAAACAAAGTGGGCAGGACTCTTCCTATACTTCCTTTTATATAGTTTTGTCCAAGATTTTGTTTACCTGCCATATATGAACCAAAGCTCATCATGGTTTCGTCCCGGATACTTTTTCCATAACGGTAAACAAGGCTGGGATCAATGCTGACAATTGCCGATGCATCAGCAAAATTGATAAAATACCTGTCATTTATAAATGTCCGGTAAATATAACGTCCCATTTCCCGGATAAGAGGTTTATCAAAAACATCTATTTCTCCTTTTGAGGCACAATTCAATAGTTCAAGGCAGTCATATAATGAAGCCGCAGCCCGTCCCCAGTAATTAGGGCCTTCATCACAACCACCATCTTCAGGATAATGGTTAAGAAACTGATCCAGACAGCGAAGGATCTTATGAACCGATTGTATCCTTCGTTCCGGATTTTGTTCAAGGATAAGAACAGAGGTTAACCAGTTGGAACAAACCCATGGATTCCAGTTGTTCACCTTGTTTCCCTTTAATCCCATCCACCAGAAATCGTCTCTTTCCAGGTTTACATCCAGAATCCTTCGATTGACCTCATACAAAATCCGTTCGTTGATCAATGGTGAAATGGAATCCAACTGGTCGCCCAGCAGATAATATGTCCAGGAAAGCAGCATGCCGGTTTCAGCTGCAAACAAATCAACCGTAGGTTCAGTTACATCAGGCAATCCATTTCCTTTTTGCTGCAAGCTAAGGTGAGCCGGAACACCCCAATATGTTTCCTCACAGATCGTCCATATTCCATTCAGGACATCATCCATAAACCGTCCCCTCCCTTCCATGCATTCCCCCAGGACCAATTCAGCAAGTTTGGATCTTCTGTTGAATGAAACACCTTGGTAATTACTTCTGTTACCATTTCTTACATATTCAAGAAAAACAGATGCCTTCGGTGTCTCCCATTCACAATTGAGATGTTTTTCCGCCTGTGCAATATGATTCGTCCGAACCTTTGCCGGAAGGCCTGACCATCCCTCCCTGTCGGATGCTTTTGGAAAAGGATACCAATCAGCAGCAGGCAGAAGTATTTGCTGCAGATGGTCTTCAGGATATTTATTGCTTAATAGATTTAGTTTATCCTCCCCTGCAGCATTTGAGAAATATCCAAATATCACTATACAAAGGAGACATAAGATTAAATTATGAATTTTAATTATTCTCATTGTGATATATTATTTATAGGTTTAAGCGTTTAGGTCGCATATTTAATTATTTGAATAAAAACGTATTGGATTGTTTGCTACCATCCTTTTTAACAGGGTATTGAAGATTAGCCCTGTATTTTAAATAATAAATGTCGAATGTGATGACGCTTTGGTCACACCCTGACTAAAACGT
>JAUWBB010000325.1 GCA_030605195.1 Bacteroidota bacterium | reverse complement strand
GAATTGGAATATTGGAACTTAGAGAGCAAAGCGATCGATCTCATGAGCGAAGCGAGTAATATTGTGCCATAGGCACTCCTTCGGAGGAATGTTGATCCAGTATTTCATTGCTCCACTATTCTCCCGAAGGGATGCCTTCTCTTAAAGGGATGCCTCTGGCAGACACATTATTCCATTGTTCCAAAATTCCAGTATTCCATCATTCCATCATTCCAGTATATGGCAAGAGGAAAATTTTAATTATATTCAAAACTTCGAATTTTCAAAAAATTCTCTATTAGTCCTAATTAATGATAAAAAAGCTCTATTTTTTCTATATTAATAAAAGGTGGATTTATATTTTCCTGTTTGGTCTTTGTATAGGAGTTATTTTATTTATCCTTGGTAACAAAGCTATTAAAATAACCTCTACCGATGTTTTCTGTGAATCATGCCACGTACATACTCATGCCGAATCTTCCTGGAAATTATCCACTCATTTTGATAATCAAAGTGGTATTTTTGTCCATTGCATCGAATGTCACCTGCCACCGGGAGGATTACCGTATCTCCGTGAAAAAGCCAAATTAGGAGCCAAAGATATTTATGGAAAAATTTTTAAGGATATTTCAGCTATTAACTGGGAAGAAAAGTCCAAACTGGAACATGCTGTAAAATTCACGTATAAAGAGTCGTGCCTTCGTTGTCATCAGAATCTGTTCCCTCTTACGCTTTCAAAGGAAGGAGATGAGGCTCATTTATATTATAGCCAGATCCCGGATAAATTACGATGTATCAATTGCCATTTGTATGTGGGCCACTTTTCAGAGGATGCTGTTCATGCTAAAAACATAGCATTTGGTAAGAAGATCGAGGAAAAAGAAATATATACCCAACCGGCTGAAGTCACAACATTTGAAAATTTTACCGAATATATTCCCGGCACAAGTGTAAAATTTGAAATGGTAACTATACCTGGAGACACATTTTTTATTGGAAGTCCGGAAACAGAATCCTTCCGGAGGGAAGATGAGGGTCCACAACGAGAGGTAAAAATAAGTCCGTTTTTCATGAGTAAAATTGAAGTTACCTGGGATGAATACCTGGCTTATTACAATCAGACTGCTGCTGAAGGAAGGACAACTGATCACGTGATATTCAGAGAAGATGAATTGAATATCGATGCCATTTCCGGCCCAACTCCACCATATGGATCACCAGATCAGGGTTGGGGTACAGGGAAACTGCCTGCAATAACCATGACATTTTATGCTGCCAAGGCATATTGTAAATGGTTATCCGGGGTTACCGGGAAAAAATATCGTCTGCCTACAGAAGCTGAATGGGAATATGCATGCCGTGGAGGAACGACCGATCCGAATTTTTTTAATGAAAATCCGAAAAAAATCAAGCAAAAGGGATTTCTCAGAAAAATATTTTCAGTTGACAGCCTGAAGGTAAATCAATTTGTGAATTTTAGAGGAAATTCTGAGGGAAAGACCATTGAACCATCATCTTCTAAACCAAACCCATTCGGGTTGATTAATTTACTGGGAAATGTCAGTGAATTCTGTTCAGATTGGTATTCGACAGATACTTATGCAGGTTACCCGGAGGGTTTGGTCATAGATCCTACAGGACCGGCAGAAGGTATCGAACATGTCATCAGAGGCGGATCATACAGGAGCCCGGCGGCAGAGATCCGTTCTGCATCCAGGGGCCACACCCGGACAGAAGCATGGTTACTCACCGACCCCCAGATGCCAAAAAGCATATGGTGGTATTCCGATTGTAACCATGTCGGTTTCAGAGTCGTGTGCGAATTAGATAATAATATTAAAAGAAAAAGTTCGGAATAAATTTTAACCTGAATTATTTAAACGGATTAAAGCTTTAATTTACTGCTAATTAACTAACCGCAGCCATAGGAGCCAATGTGAAAAAATTTTATTTTTACACAAACAATTAAGGCTGGGGTTAAATAAAAATTTTTTTATAATATATATCAGGACTTTAATCTAAAAATTTATAATTTTAAAAAAAAAAAAAAATGAAAATTTTTATTTCTATTTACTAAACTATATAATTTTTATTAACATGGAAGAACCAAAAGACAAATTATCAAGAAGAAAGTTTTTGGGCAATGCTATAGCGGTTGGAGCTATTGGAACTTTAGGCGTAAATGGACTGATTACTGCTTGTAGTGACAATAAGAAAACACGAGTAACCCTACCTGTACCACTGGATTCAGCACCTGATGGCCCGGTTTTAAAAGCCGGACTGATTGGCTGCGGAGGGAGGGGTGCAGGAGCAGCAGTAGAAGACTTTCTAAATGCAGGGCCCAACCTTGAAATAACAGCATTGGGCGACCTTTTCCAGGATAAGATTGATAATACAAAGAAAAAACTAAAAGAGCAGAAAAACGTGGATGTGCCGGATGAAAACTGTTTTCTCGGTTTTGACGCTTTCGAGAAAGTGATTGATTCAGGAGTTGACGTTGTTTTACTGGCTACTCCACCAGTTTTTCGACCTCAGCACTTCGAAGCAGCTATTAAAGCAAAAAAACATGTATTCATGGAAAAACCTGTGGCCGTCGACCCGGTAGGCATAAGGTCAATCATGGCGACCGGGAAAAAAGCAGAATCTCTTGGTCTTTGTGTCGTTGCCGGAACCCAACGACGGCATCAACGGCATTACCTTAAAACGTATGAGAAGGTCCTGAACGGGGAAATCGGGGAAATCGTTGCCGCGAATTGTTACTGGAATGGAGGAAAGTTGTGGCACGTAAACAGGAAAGAGGGTTGGACTGACATGGAATGGATGATCAGGAACTGGGTAAACTGGTTGTGGTTATCCGGAGATCATATCGTAGAACAACATGTACATAATATTGATGTGATTAACTGGTTTACAGGAAAACACCCTGTAAAGGCCGTTGGATTTGGAAGCAGGCAAAGAAGGATTACAGGTGATCAGTATGATAATTTCAGCATTGATTTTGTATATGATGACGATGTTCATATACACAGCATGTGCCGCCAGATCAACGATTGTGCAAACAGTGTATCGGAATACATCAGAGGAACAGATGGATATTTAACTTCAAATAGTCGAAACTCCAAAATTTTCAATCCAGACGGAACTTTGAAGTTTGAATATCCCTATCCGGAGAATGAAGAAGGTGAAGAAACAAATAAAGTAAAGATAGGTCCTTATGTGCAGGAACACATCGATCTGGTTACTGCAATCCGGACAAATCAACCCATTAACGAAGCTGAAAATGTAGCGGTTTCTAACATGACAGCTATTATGGGTAGAATTTCTGCTTACACCGGTAAAGAAGTTACCTGGGAAGAAATGATGAATTCCGATCTGAGTTTAGGCCCGAAACAGTACACTTTAGGTCCGATGGATCTGACACCGGATATACCTATACCCGGTTCAGCGCCAAAAGAATCATAGTTAACATATCGGAATTTACTCTCCGCCTCCCGATAGTTATCGGGATGGCGGATCATGAGATCGCCCAGATAGCCATCGGGGCTAAGTTTAATGTTTATGGCTTGATAATGACTAATTTCATTATACTTTGCATTTTTAAGTCGGCCCGCCCGTACCGAACGGTACGTTCGGGCGGGCAATCTTCTCCAAAGGAGTCCTTCGGACAGTCGTCAGTCGGCAATCTGAAGACTGGACTATTTAATGTCAGTCCATAAAGTCAAACAAATTTTGAATTAAAGCACCAAATAACAAAAAACAAATAACAACCGAACGAAGTGAGCTCATGAACACCTTTGAAAATTAATTATATTGTGA
>JAUWBB010000089.1 GCA_030605195.1 Bacteroidota bacterium | reverse complement strand
ATTTTATAGTTATTAAATATTGATATTCTTTTTATTTTTATATTTGACAATATATTATAAAACATACAGGCGTATGATATAAATAATGCTTTATAACATATATTTTGTTAATAATGTCACAATAAAAATAGGAAAAAAGTAAAATGTCAACAACTTATTTCAGTCATGATGCTGTGAAACATATACCCAAGTATAATTAATTAATTGATTTACTAATTAATTGACTTACTTTAATTTGGAAAGGGAGGCCATTTTTTTTTAGCCTTATTTAAAAATATTCTTTATTTAAATTGTTATCTTTATTGTGAAATTGGTAACAAAATGTATCTGAAAAACAATATAAGGCGCTTGCTTGTATACAGGCAGTGTCTAATAAAATTCAAGGAATTAGGATTCGAAATTGTATACTCCTATAATCTGGGCTGTGAAGCTAATGTAAGTCCGGAACAGGTAAGGAAAGATTTCTCAAAATTTGAGATTAAAGAAGGTAGAAGGAAGGCCGGCTATAAAATCGATCATCTCCTGGAGTCCCTGGATACCATCTTTAAAAAAGATAAAGATCAAAATGTCATTTTGGTCGGAATGGGAAATATCGGCAAGGCTTTATCAAATTACAAAGGTTTTGCACAACATAAGATTGTCATCTGTGCAGCCTTTGACATTGACCCTTCAAAACAAACCAAAAGTTATAAAATTCCGGTTTACCCGGTGGAAAATATTTCAATGATTGTGAAAAGGCACAATGTGAAAATTGCAATTATTGCCGTACCCAAATCTGGAGCTCAGGAAGTTTGTGACAGGTTAATCGCCAATGATATTCAGGGAATAATCAATTTTAGCCCCATTAATTTGAAATCCCCGAAGAATGTTTATATAAACAACATTGATCTCGCCAATGAAATGGAAAGTCTTATCTATTTTACATTGAATAAATAGTACTTTACAATTCAAATTCTGTCAATTCTTCCTGCCTGTTTACCTGCTGAAGGTATGGCAGGCAAATTTTAACATAAAATCACAAATAACAAATCCCAAAAATCAAATAAAATTCAAACACCAAATTCTAATGACCGAAAAAAGCGTTTGAAATTTGATGATTGTTTTTTGGATTTTATTTGATATTTGATGCTTGTTTATTGGAGTTTCCAGTTTATCCTGATTTGGCTGGAAAACCTATAAAAATGAAATGGATTAACGGGACTTTTGATTTTTAAGCCACTTATACCAATGTTGTAATCCTTCTGCTGTTTTTACACTCAATTCAAAAATCTGCAGGTGATGGTTAACACGAAGGGCATATTCCCTGGCATTTTTCATATCAAAATCGACATATGGCAGGAGATCTGTTTTATTTATAATACATAAATCAGAGGATTGGAACATGGTAGGGTATTTTAGGGGTTTATCCTCCCCTTCTGTAACACTCATTATGACTACCCTTTTTGACTCTCCTAAATCGAAGAGAGCCGGGCAAATCAGGTTCCCGACATTTTCAATGATAAGGCATGAATTATCTTCTACCTCAAGTTTTTTAATAGCCCGGTTAATCATATCTGAATCGAGGTGACAGCCTTCGCCCGTATTGACCTGGACGACCGGTGCACCCACAGCTTCAATCCGCATTGCATCATTCATGGTTTGCTGATCCCCTTCAATGATAAAAAATTTGACCTCTTTTCCCAGGTCTTTTATCGTTTTTTCTATCAGGCTGGTTTTTCCGGAACCCGGAGAACTAACAAGGTTCAGGGCAAGAATATTTTTTGCATCAAAATAGCCCCGGTTCCTTTCGGCAATTAAATTATTCTTATTCAGTATGTCCCGTTCAACAGTGATCTCTGTCTCATGCGTATGATGATGCGGATCGTGGGAATGATCATGGGGGTGATCATTATCGTGTCCTGGTTTGTTATGATCATGATGATGCAAATAGGAATGGTCATGTTCATGATCATGTGCTTCATCTCCATGCGAATGAACATGACTATGAAAATAAGTATGCTGGTGTTTTTCCGGATATTCCGGTTCTCCGGGTTTTCGAATAAGGACTGGTTTTCCCGGTTCTCCATAACCACAAGTTTCGCACATAATGATTTATTCTTTTATTAGGCTGTAAAATTAAACATATTTTTCTTTATATAAACTCGTTGGACGACTGCAGTCGTCCAACGAGTTTTTTATTCCACAGTAAGTGACTTCACCCTTAATTCCCTGCCCTGGATAATCTCCTGCCGGTAATCACCACACTTTGGACATGGAGTATAAACATTATCCGTATCAAATTCATAAGAACAATTTTCGCAATGAACTTTCCCGGGAATTCTGATAATAGAGCATTCTGTTTTTTCAAGAATCGTATTTTTTTTTGCATTTTCCATAGCAAACTCAAGCGCTTCAAAAACCACACCGGACAATTCTCCAACCTCAATTTCAATTCTATGTACAACCTTAGCATTTGCTTTTTCAGCATATTCGCCGGCAATATCAATAATGTTCATTGCAATGGATAATTCGTGCATCTTCTTTCCAATAATAAAACAAAAATAACAATCCTGTTTAATATATCGAACTCACGTTATATTAGTATTTTCTACAATTATTTTGCAAAACCTTGTCCAGTTAAGCCGGAATTTTTATATCTTTAGTAAAAGAATCATCTGATAAAAGTATTCAACAACCCTGTAAAATATTATACCATTGAACAATTATTTTCACTTAACGTAAAATGCCCTTATTGTGAAAAATTTCTGATGGATCCTGAGAAAAAGATCAACGATAAGCCAAGCATTTTGTTGAAGATTGAAATTGACGATAAGTCGAATTTTATCCGGTTATCCTCAATTTACGGAAGTTACGATCACAAAAGTGATCTATCAATTCCTGAAAGGGTTATTGCCAGATTTTATTGTCCGCACTGTGACCGCCAATTAGTCACCAGAATGGAATGCGAGGAATGCCGGGCCCCAATGGTGTCCTTAAATGTTATCAATATTCCTGCGGTAATTCTTTCAGTTGTTTATAGGTAAATACAGGTCCATCCTTACAAACAAACACTTTCCCAACATTGCATCGTCCGCACTTACCAAACCCGCATTTCATGCGGTTTTCAAGAGTTGTAAAGATATTTTCTGAAGTAAAACCTAGTTTTTCAAGTACAGGAAAAGTATATTTTATCATTATCGGTGGCCCGCAAACAATAGCAACAGTATTTTCACTAGAAGGTGCAACCTCATCAAGAACTGTCGGAACAAAACCAATTTTTCCTTTCCATTCGGGTGTCTCGTTACCAGGATCAACAGTTGTAACAAGTTTCACATCAGATCTTTCATCCCAAGTTTTCAACTCATGCTTATATATCAGTTCATCAACTGTTTTTGCACCATATATAATAGTTACGTCTTTATAATCATTTCTAAGATCAAGGCAGTTCCAAATTACACTTCGCAGAGGTGGTAAAGCAATACCTCCGGCAATAAACAGCAGATTCTTGTTCTTCCATTCATGAATAGGAAAGAAGTTACCGTAAGGTCCCCGAAAACCGATGACATCATCTTCCCCTTTCATAGCAAGAGCATTTGTCACTTTTCCTGTCTGACGAAAAGTACATTCAATATATCCTTTAAGAGTTGGTGAAGAAGCAATACAAAAAGTTGATTCACCTTCACCTATAGCCGAATATTCACCAAATTGCCCTGTTTTAAATGTGAAACGGTTTAGTATTTCTTCATTGATAAACTTGAGGCGAAAAGTTTTTACAAAAGGGGCTTCATCCCTAACTGTCTCAATGCGCATCAGGTAAGGCATATATATATTCTGCTCATTCATTTTGTTAACTCCCCTATTAAGTTAATTAAATGTTCTTTAAGGTTCATATCCACCGAGCAGGCACGGGAACATCTTCCACAGCCAACACAACCAAGGATATTATCTTGTTCAGGTACATATACGAATTTATGTAATATCCTCTGCCTCCAGCGCTTACTCTGTGTGTTCCTGGGGTTATGCCCTGATGAATGCAGGGTAAATAAATCAAACCCGCAAGAATCCCAACTACGCTTGCGTTGCCCGTTATGACCATCAGATACATCTTGAATGTCAAAACATCCACAGGTAGGGCAAACATATGCACAAGTACCGCAGCCGATACATCGTAGAGATTGCTCAACCCAGATATCGCTTTCAAACCGGGGATAGATTTTTCCAAGTATCGCACTCAGATCAAATTCAACAGGAACATTTGCCACGAGACTATCTTTATTCACATCAGGTGCGATATCAAACAAAGTGTCAAATTTGTTAACAATTTCCTTCCCTTTTTCAGTTACGATCTCTGCCAGGAAATTATCGTTATCAATACGGGTAAGCAGGATATCACTACCTGCAGTACCACCTGGATGGACATTTACCGAAGTGCAAAAACATTTTGCATCATAGTTATTACAGCTTATACTGATAATGGTAGTCTTCTTAAGTCTTGTAACATATATATTATCTATGTAATCCCCTTCAAATATAGAAGTTAAAACTTTAAAACCGGCGGCATCGCATGGGCGTGTTCCTAACAGAACTGCATCGGGGATGCTGCTTAAATCTTTATCTTTCAGGGTTATGTTATCTTTTGAAAATTGCATTTCAAGTATGGTTTCTACTCTTGGAAAAACCACAAACTTTGCTGACCGTGCTGTTACGATATAATCCTGTGTCATTTCATGGAAAGCGGAAACAGGGGCAAAATTTACAATATTATCTTTCTTCACGGGTGCAAAGACCTGTTTCCCATCCTGGTTCAACTTCAAGACCAGTCCCTCAAGCGAAGACAGTTTTAAGAGTTTATTTTCAATATTCATAATTTATCTAATAAAGTTTTCTTTATCATCTGATTCAAAGGAAGACATAACAGAATCAATATTTGCATTGGTGCCTGCACTTATATTATATTTTTCTTTTACAGTAAGAACGGTTTTATAATTTAGGAGGTTTATAGGAATATCCTCCGGACATGCACGGGCGCATTCTCCACAGTTTACACATCTCCCTGCCAGATGCATTGTTCTTGTGATCTGCCATTCGAAGTTGCCCATTAATGTTGCTTCAACCGTGATCCATTGTGGTTGATTGTATTCAACCTGACAACGAGTACAATAACACATTGGGCATGCACTACGACAGGCATAACATTTAATACACCGTGATAAATGATTCATCCAGAATTGCCAGCGTTCATCCACAGACATTTTTTCCAGCTTTTTAATCATTTCACTTTCTTTATCCGGCAGATCTCTATTACAAGAAGAGATATAATTCTCAATGTCTTTAAATCCGGTGAATTCCAATAATTCTCCATTAGGTGTTACACTAAGGCATAATAATTCTTCCTCATGAATCTGGTGTTCAGAAGCTAACTGCAGGATTGTCCGTAATGCTGATATATTGGCAATTATACACAACTTGCCAATTTGCTTTATCTCATTTTTTAACAGATAAACAGCAAGGTTTTGTACACAAGTCTCATCGAAAATAAGCTCTTCAACCCCTTCGGGTCTGCGAACAAAAATTGCCCTGACGGTGTTATCAGAACCCACACCATATCCAATTACCACTTTGACAGTGTTTTTTTCCAGAAGCTCTCTTGCTCTTTTTCTTATACTATCCATTAGTTAATTATATTATTTCATCCAATATTTACAAGCTACAACAAATAAAAAAATAACAAATGATAAATACTATTCCCAAAATTATGGAGAAATAATGCAAAACTCAAAATGTAAAGTTTAATTTCACATTATGTTTAAAAAACAGATTCATTTTTATCCTTTTTAACTAATTCCATATATGCTTTATAAGGTCCAAGCTGACGTATCTCTTCGGTGAATGAGTTCACAATCTTTGCCCATTGAGCGCCTTCAGCTGCCGAAACCCAGGAAAAGCATAGCCGGTTTACATCCATACCTAAAAAATCAACTAATTCCCTGAAAACTATCCACCGCCTTCTTGCGTGGAAATTGCCTGAAACATAATGACAATCGTTTGGGTGGCAGCCGGAAACGATAACACCATCTGCACCATTAGCAAAAGCTTTTATCAGGAACATGTAATCAATACGCCCGGTACATGGGAAGCGAATGATTTTTACGTTTGGTTCGTATTTTATACGGCTGGTCCCTGCCAGATCAGCGCCCGCATATGTGCACCATGTACAAACAAATGCTACAATCTTTGGTTGGAAATCGGACATAATTTAATAAAACTAATCACTTAATAATAATGCAGTAAGTTCGGCCGTCATTTGTCTGTTTGAACATCCCCATATATCAATTGCGTTGGGACGGCATAATGCAACGCAAGTACCGCAACCCTGACATAAAATTTCATTTATTACCGAAACATTTTTTTCGGCATCAAAACTGATTGCCGAATAAGGACAGACGCTAATACACATCTGACAACCACAACAAATATTTATATTGATATGAGCGGTAGTGCCCGCCACCTGAGCAGTCCCTCTGGCAATGGTTCCCAGGATACGAGCTACAGCTGCCCTGGCTTGTGAAACTGAATCAGGAATGCTTTTAGGACCCTGACAACTGCCAACTGTATAAACTCCACTTGTTGTAGTTGCTACAGGATCGAGCTTGGGATGCTTCTCAATAAAGAGTTTATTGCCATCTAAACTTACACCGGTTATTTGAGCAACCTCTTTTACCATTTCACGCCCTTCCATGGCAACCATTAATATCACCATATCAGCAGGAACCTCGACAAACTTTCTGGAACGTTTTTCGTTTAGTTCAATGATCATTTCGCAATTGTCATTTATATTTGCTTTCCTAATTCCTGGAAGATCATTTTCCTGGTCAAACATCATGAACACAACTTTTTTTCTCGATGTAATGGTGTAGAGTTCTTCACATCCTTTTGACATAGTCCGCATGTCGGCAAACAATTCGTATATACTTGCATTGGGGAAGGCCGATCTTAGTTGATTAGCATACTTTAAAGCAACAGTACAACATGTGCGTGAACAGTATTCATGATAGTTCTTATTACGACTGCCGACACAGTGAATGATGGCTATGTTTTTCGGTATACTTCCATCCTTCTTTGCTATATTTCCCGATAACAACATCTTTTCAAACTCCACAGAGGTAATAACGTCAGGAAATTTCCCATATCCGTAATTTTCAAGAGGAGAAGGGTCCCATGATCTGAGACCTATTGAAACAACAATATTTCCAAAGCTTAATTTTGTTTCATTGTCGTTCTTAGGTGTGATAATGGTTTCAAAGTTTCCAATGTACCCGGTTATTTCTTTTATTTCTGTTTCAAGAAACAAATCAATGTTTTTGTTTTTCTTCATCCGTTCGATCATAGGTCCAAGCATCTGCTGAACACTGCTGAGATGAGGATATGTAAGATCGATATCTGCTGTATATCCTCCCAACTTGTTGGATTTTTCAATCATATATACTTTTTTGTCGGCATCTGCAATTTCAAGTGCAGCGGTAATTCCTGAAATACCACCTCCAATTATGAGGGTAGCGGGATTTATATCAACTGAAAGTTCTTTTAGCGGTTCATGGTAATTTATTCGATTGATGGCGGCAGTTACCAGGGCTTTAGCCTTTTTAGTCGCTTCGGCCCGGTCAGTGTGAACCCACGAATCATGCTCACGAATATTGGCCATCTGGAACAGGTACGGATTTAATTCTGCTTTCTTCAAAGTTTTTCTGAAAGTAATCTCATGTATTCTGGGAGAACAAGCTGAAACGACTATACGGTTCAGTTTGAATTCTTTGATATCATTTATTATCATATCCTGACCCGGGTCAGAACACATGTACTTGTAATTTCTGGAAACTACTACATTGGGTACATTTTTAATTTCTTCCGCCACGGCTTCCACATCCACCATCTTTGCGATATTGGTTCCGCACCAGCAAACATAAACACCTATTCTTGGTTTTTCCATGTTAATGTTTTATCAGTTTAGTTAGCAGCAATGTTTTTTATCAGGGCCGATTTCTTGATCTGTGCAAAATAAATAGCAAACGAACGATAAAGAAAATGCGTCCACTTTCCAAATGGAACAATTAATATAGCCCATTGAGCAAGAATAATTAAATGTACTATATATAACCACAGATTATTATTGATTAAGTCTGTGTCAATGAAAACACGGACTATAAATGCAGTTAATGCCAATAAAAAAAGCCAGATAACAAACATCCAATCAGTTGGGTGAGAAAATTTATTTATTTCTTTATTCTTTTTGATACGTCCAAGGACAAAATCAAACGTGAAAATAAATATCACCCCGGCTACAATATATCCTAACCATATAATAAAGGCATTTTCAGTTGAAAACCAATTGAGAAAAATTGTAGTAAATAGCAATAATAAATAACCAATTACAATTATGAAATGTTCAAACCAGCGGAATGTATTATCTTCACATTTCAAGGTGTTCTTTTGAGTAAACATATGTAGAATCAGATCCCAAATTCCCTTGATATATGCGTAAAAAGGTGCTTTTATTTTTCCTTTTATTACTGTATACCAAAACATACGGATAATATTTGGAAATAATATTAAACTAGCAACACCAAGAATTGCAAATTTTTCAAAATGATGTCCAAAATCCATTATAGATTCAGTATTGAATTGTTTAATAAAACCAATACCAATAATTGAAATAGCTACTAAAATAAGAGCAAAAATTAATGCTGGTAAAGAAGAATAAAAAAGACCGGCAAGACCCGTCCAATCATAAACTGAAATAAGATATCTTCTTAATATCATCATTGTTTCTCCCGGGTTTGCATTACGTGGACATTTTTTTGAACAATCTCCGCAGTAATAACAAAGCCAAGGCTCAAAACTTGATACAAGGGTATCTTTCAGACCCATCTGGATATCATTGTAACTTTTTCTGGGAAAAAGGAACTCTTGTTCGGTTAGTGGGCAGATGGCTGTACATTTTCCACAATGGAAACAGTCATTCCATCCGCCTTTCCCGAATTTTTCAATTTCGTTTACAAGAGTTGCATCTACTCGTTCAATCATACTATTTACCCCTTAATTAAAGAGAGTTTTGAAATGTTTGATTCTATTTCAGAAAGAGGAATATCTTTAATGCTATTGTTTATCTTACCACTCATAATACTTTGTAATACTCTCGATGCTGCAGCAGATGCCTGTACAACAGTATCGGGGATATCTTTAGGCCCCTGACAAACACCTGCTATTGATATGCCACCGTTAAAAGTACTTGTAGGATTGCTTATATAATTAGCTTCCATGAACCATCCGTCTTCGGTTTGTGAAATACCAACCATTTCAGCCAGTTTCCGGGCATCTTCACGGGGTTCAAGACCAACAGCAAGTATTACCATGTCTACCTGCTGTTCAATAAGCTTACCACCCAATATATCTTCGCTTAGTAACCACAATTTGCCATTCTTTTCTTCAACCTTAGCCGTTCGGCCACGGATTATATGAACTCCTTCG
>JAUWBB010000103.1 GCA_030605195.1 Bacteroidota bacterium | reverse complement strand
GCAACTGGATTTAGGCTCTTAAAAAGTTAAACTTACCAACATGTTGTTTCAATTGGATGTTGTCTATATCCAGCGAAGCAGTTTTTTTTCAGGCTTGTCATGAAAAAACGTAGAAACTTAACTGTATATAAAAAAGCATTTGCTCTTGCAATGGACATTTATCTTAATCACATGATTCAAAATATTGAAAAGTATAAAAAGCCCAGTCTTCAGATTGCCGACTGCCCGCCCGAACGCCCGCCTGAATGAAAGAATTCATTCTTTCGGGCAGGTACTGTTCGGTACGGGCGGGCATCAAGACAAATAAAACTCAATACCAGCTAAGAAAATTTATTTTGTAAAGAACTGATAATAACCTTAATAATAATACATTAGATAATTATAATAGAAAAAATATGCTTAAGATTTTAAAAATCAGCATAAAAGCGTAATAATCAGATATAATTTGTCCTCCCAAGGGGATCCCTTTGGGAAAAGGACTCCCATGGAGAGGCTAAGAAACCTTAGCCTTAGCACGCTGTCGCTGAAGCTTTAGCGTAGGCGCCCTTAGCCTTTTATAAGAAAAGTTTTAGTATATACATATAACTTATTGTAAAACAATAAAAAAAATTTAAACTTAGCCCCGCCTGGGCGGGGCGATCTCATGATCCGCCGTATGGCTTTAACAGCTGGCGGAGAGTAAATTTCGATACGTATGAAAGCAATGGTGTTAACAGGACTGAAGGAAATGGAATTAATGGAAATACCTGATCCTGAACTTAAGAAACCATCTGATGTTTTTATAAGAATGGTTTCCGTGGGTGTATGTGGTTCGGATATACATTATTATGTTCATGGAGGAATAGGCAGCCAGGTGGTTGAGTATCCATTTCGTGTAGGTCATGAATGTGCAGGAATTGTAGAGAATGTTGGTTCGGAAGTGGCCAGGGTTAAGCCTGGCGACCGGATCGCTGTCGATCCTGCCATGTCGTGTTGGAAATGTGACCAATGTAAATCAGGGCGTCACCATACATGCAGAAATTTGAAATTCCTGGGTTGTCCTGGTCAGGCTGAAGGGTGTTTATCCGAATATATCATCATGCCTGAACAAAGTTGCTATCCCATTAAGGATACTATGTCATTTGATCAGGCTGCTTTATCAGAACCTTTATCCATTGGTGTTTATGCAGTTGATCTGTCCATACCGATGAAAGGTGCGAAAGTGGGTATTTTTGGCTCTGGCCCGATTGGAGTGAGTGTTCTTCTCCCTGCGCTTAGTTCAGGTGCCGCCAATATTTATGTCACCGATAAAATTGAAGAACGGTTGAAACTTGCTGAAAAGATGGGAGCAAGCTGGATAGGAAATCCGGATAAAATTGATGTAGTACATGAAATCAAAAAAAATGAACCTCTGCTGCTTGATGTGGTATTTGAATGTTGTGGTGATCAGGAGGCGATGGATCAGGCAGTTGAACTCTTAAAACCAGGTGGTAAGCTGATGATTATTGGAATTCCCCAATTTGACCACTGGAGTTTTTCTTCTGACCGGCTCAGGAGAAAAGAAATTTGCATTCAAAATGTCAGACGGCAGGTAGATGCTGTACAAAAGTCTCTGGATATGATTGATAATAAGGTATTGAATCTTGATCATATGATCACCCATCATTTTGATTTTGCTCAAACAAAAGAAGCCTTTGATCTGGTAGCCGGTTATTACGATGGAGTTCTAAAGGCAATGATACACCTTAAATAGACTAATAATTAATTTCTGTCCAAAAAGTCATTATTTATAATAAAAGCACCCCCGTACAGTTATTCTTCCTTACGGGGCAGGCAAAAAACAAATGACAAAAAATTTACCCTGTGGAATCCACGGAATGGAGCGAAGCTATTTCACAGGGTGAAATATTTGAGGCTTGAATTTTGTACCAAAGGCATGCCTTCGGCAGAATTTCCGGTTTACCACGTCCTGTTTTCAGCGTTGCAAAACCCTATACCAAAATTCAACCAAATCAAGGGATACAGAGCCAATTTTAAAAAAGTGGCGGAAAACAGGTAAAAGAAATACAATTTTCACCTAAAAGTTATCATAAAACTGCCGTAGGCAGGATATGATATAGCCTGAGTCGTCAGACTCAGACTTTGTAAAAGGATATAGCAATGAGTTCCGTAGGAACGAAATGTTCTGTTCTAAAAGAATTCCAAGAGATATTCTTTTTCAAAGGTAATTCCATAATGATTCAATAGTTCCAGATATTCTTCTCTAAAACTTGATTTTTTATGATGTTCCTTCTGGTTTTCAATATAGCTTATCAATTCAGGGACATTTCTGTGGCTAACTGAAAATATCCCTCCACCGGTTTGCCAATTAAATCTGTGATTGAGAAATTTCTTTTCGTTGATCCATCTGGACGAATTTGTTTTTACAGCCTGTATGAATTTTGATGGGGCTAAAGAAGGTCTTAAACGTACTAACAAATGACAATGATCAGGCATGCCATTTATTCTGATTAATTGTTGGTCAAGATTTTTGATAATTCCGGCAATGTATTTATAAAGCTCTTCTTCAAATTCAGCTTTAATAAGCGCCTGCCTGTATTTTGGAGAAAATACATAATGAAGATAGATTTGTGAGTAAGTATTGGGCATTGTTCAGGTTTTTTTGATTTGGTTAATCTTCAAAGATATAAAATCATACCGTTCCTACGGAACTTTATTTCTCTGGCGTTCTTTATCAAGGGACTTACGTCCCTGGTTATAATATTTTATCCCTATGGGATAATCTTATAAAGTGTATTTCGATTTTAGAAATTAATGTCTTTCGGAATTCCGAAGATACTTTTTACTTATCCTATTTTCAGCGTTGCAACGCCCAAATTTAAAAAACAATCCTGTAAAATTAAGGGATACAGAGCCAATTTTAAAAAAGTGAGGAAAACAGGAAATAATCCCGAAAATTCGGGATTAAATCTACGGAGTGGAGCGAAGCTATTTCACAGGGTAAAATATTTGATGCTTGAATTTTGGAATTTCCTAGTTATTCGGATTAGGATTATGCCTAAGCTCAGGAAATTCTTGATATAAACGGATTTACATAACCCGATTTACTGTTTCTGAATTTTAACGGTTTTCAGAAAGGTTCTTTCAGTATTATAGATGTTTAGGATATAAATTCCACTCTTTAAGTTTGAAAAGCTAACCGATTTTTCCTCTTTTCCTATCATGCCGTCATACCGTTCAAGAAAGACTTTTTTCCCTGTAATATCGCTTAATTCGATAATGATATCCTTCTTATCCATAAAATTAAAAGATACATTAAGATAATCAGAAACAGGGTTGGGATAGGCGATAATACTCCAATCGAATTTATCAGGATCGTTAACACTGCTAATTATCAGGGTTGGCTGCTGGAAACCTTGCGTGAGAATGAGATTGTTTGTACTTAGTGTGCTAACTGCTATTTCACCCAGTGTATAAGAAAGTCTAAGATTGTTACTTTCAGAATATCTTCCGGCAGATGCTATTACAGCAGGTGTTAATGATTGTGAATAGGTATAGGCGATTCCTGTGATCAGGATTACAATTGTACAAATGGATTTTTTCATAATTTTTATAATTGAAGACAACATTTCGTAATTTCGTGCAGATAATAAACAAAATGGTAAAAGTCAAGGTTGAATTAAAATATATTTCAGTAATGTCAATACTTGTCTGATGACTCGAGTTGCCTGATCAGTAACTTTTCTTCTTTCTGTTTGATAATTCAAAGATATTGTATATTTTTGCCACCTCTCCGGATTTTGATTTACCGTTCCCCTTTTTTTTCGATAATTTCTTGATATTTAATATACAATCATTATGGGTATTGAAAATTTCAGCAACGTTGAAAGGGTTTTTTATGAAGAATCCGGCGTTGAGAAATTCAGTACAAAAATTCCGTATATTCTTGTTGATAACTTTCCGAAACTTGGAAAATTTGTAGCGCTTCGTTTTTTGGAATGGGTTAAAGAAAACCCTGAAGGGGTGATCAGTTTACCAACCGGGAAAACACCTGAATATTTTATTAAATGCACACAACATATATTGCAACATTGGAAAAACAAAGAGATTACCGTGGAGCGTGAAAAATATGGTTTAACGGGTGAACAAAAACCTGATCTAAGCAGACTGCATTTTGTCCAGATAGATGAATTTTATCCCATTTCTTCTGAGCAGCATAATAGCTTTTATTATTATGTAAACAGATTTTACATTGAAGGATTTGGTTTAGACCGCAGTAAGGCATTGCTTATCAACAGTGAGAAAATTACTCTGGCGGGTGGAAGGCATTTTACCGAAGTGTTTCCTGATCTCACGATTGACACTACATTAAGGTACCGGGAGAGTAAAACAAATCAGGAACAAGTCCAACAGGAATCAATTCATTTAATTGATAATTGGTGCTCTTTGTATGAAGAAAAAATCAGGGAAAAAGGCGGTATTGGTTTTTTTCTGGGTGGGATTGGTCCGGACGGTCACATTGCCTTTAATACACGGGGATCAGATCATTTCTCCAACACCCGGTTGACAGCTACAAATTTTGAAACCCAGGCAGTAGCTGCCGATGATCTGGGTGGGATCGAAATTTCACGCCACAGGCTTGTAATAACCATTGGGTTAGAAACAATTACATACAATCCTGATGCCGTTGCCATCATTTTTGCTGCCGGAGAATCAAAAGCAGAAATCGTAAAACATTCCATCGAGAGCGAACCAACCAATATTTATCCTGCAACCGTTCTTCAAAAACTTAAAAACAGCCGGTTTTATATTACCCATGGCGCCGGTAAAATCCTTGATGATAGTCTGGAACGGTATTATAAAAATGGAACGTGGTCCCATCAAAAAACGGAACAAGCTGTTATTAATCTTTGCAAAAGACTGGATAAGACTGGTATTGAGGTCACGATAGATGATTTGAAAGAAAGTCCTGAATGCCGTTTGATACCTGATCTTAGCAAAAACACAGTGCAAACGGTAGTGAATTCTATTGAGGAGAAAATTAAAAAGGGCCTTATCCGGGAAGAACACCAGGTTTATCTTCACACGGGCCCACATCATGATGACATCATGCTTGGCATTCTTCCTCACATATCTCATCAGTTAAGAGAACCAACAAATAAATTCCATTTTGCCATACTGACTTCAGGATTTACAGCCGTTACCAATACTTCCATTAAGAATATATTGTTGGATACCCGGGGATTTCTTGACAAAGGCCGGATTGAGATGATAAAGTACGAGGACTTTTTTGAAGAAGGTTATAAGCATAAATGGGATAAAGATGTCTATCATTTTTTAAATAAAGTGGCATCGATGGATGTTGAGGGTCAGAAAAGAGGACTTTGCCACAGGGTTGTACGGGCTATAGTTGAAATTTATAAGGTGAAAAGCGAGGAGGCACTCAGGGACAACATCTACGAAATCCTTTTCACGATAAATAAAAGTTACGAAGGGGAAAAGAATCCGCCGCAAATACAAAAGTTAAAAGGGATGATCAGAGAATTTGAAGAAGAATTGGTATGGGCGCATTTTGGGGTTCAGGTCAGGAATATTTCCCATTTGCGTTTGGGTTTTTATACAGGTGATATTTTTACCGAACAACCAACCCGCACCAGGGACGTTGAACCGGTCTTAAACCTTTTGCGTAAGGTGAATCCTACTGTTCTCAGTTTAGCCCTTGATCCGGAGGGTAGCGGTCCCGATACACATTATAAAGTTCTTCAGGCTACAGCAGAAGCTGTAAGGGAATGGGGAAAGGAAAAAGATCTGAGTGATTTCAGAATATGGGGATACCGGAATGTTTGGTATCGCTACCATGCTGCTGAAGCAAATATTATCGTTCCGGTTTCTCTGAATTCTTTGGCGGTTTTGAATGATTCTTTTAAGAATTGTTATGTCAGTCAGGTCGATGCATCCTTTCCAAGCTATGAACATGATGGCCATTTCAGCACACTGGCACAGAAATTATGGGTTGAGCAGCTTAAGGATATGCAGTTATTGATGGGGAAAGAATTCTTTTATCAAAACATACATCCCCGTATCCGTGCAACTCACGGTTTGATCTATTTCAAAGAAATGAATGTTGATGAATTCCTGAATCAGGCCAGGGAACTTGAAAAAAGCATGAAAGAATAAATAAAATGTAAAAAGTTATTGGTTCATCCGGGAAATGAATAGGTGTCAGGTGGAATAATGGAAGAATGGAAAGATGGAATAATGGAAGAATGGAATGATGGAAGATTGGAAGATTGGAAGAATGGAAAGATGGAAGATTGGAAGATTGGAAAGATGGAAGAATGGAATGATGGAAGGTTGGAAGATTGGAAAGATGGAATAATGGAAGAATGGAATAATGGAAAGAAAAAACAGCATCTGATTATTCGCTGATCGCTCATGAAGATATTGATTCTTCTAATAGTATCAGTAGAAATATTGCAGAAGGATATTAATACGATGCTGTCGGATGTTTCCATCCGACAGTTAATGATATGGCAAGAGTTTAATTACTCCAGAATTTAATGTCAGGTGGAAACACCTGACATCATGAAAGGATATTCAAGACGAAGTATAAAAGAATATCTTAATTTTTTAAATATAGCATTGGGTTCAAGTGGAGAATATAATTCTTGCATAATTAGTTTCTATAAAGCAAACCAGATAACAAAGAAAGAATTTTAACAAATGGACAACCTTCATTATAAAACCGAAAATTATGGACAAAAAAGAAATACAAAAAAGAGTTAAACACGTTGTTGCAAAAGTATTGAAAATAAACGAGGCAGAAATTGCTGATGATGCGAATTTTATTTTTGATTTGGGTGCCGGCTCACTACAAAGTGTCCAACTTATAGCTGCTTTTGAAGAAGAATTTGATATTGAAATGGATGAAGATAAAGCTTTGGAAGTTCAGACCATTTCAGATTCTGTTGATTTTATAGCATTTTATTTTGAATAAATATTGAGCCTACTCTAAAAAGTCCATCGCTTTGGAATATTGGAAAAATGGAATATTGGAAACACCCATTATTCCTCCAAAGGAGTGCCTATGGCACAGCATTCCAAAATTCCATTATGACATTATTCTGTCAAAAATGATTTTTCGGAGTGGACTCAATATTGAAAGTTAACAAGGAGTAATTATGACTACCAGATTTAAAATACATAAAAAAAATCTAAAGAAATTTATTTATCCGGAATCAGTTGCCATAATAGGTGCAAACAATGTTAAAGGTACTGTCCCGCATGATATTCTTTTGAATATTTTAAACACTGGTTTTAACGGTAAAATTTTTCCTGTCAGCCCCGGGGAAAAGTCTATTGCTGAAGTTAAGGCTTACAAGTATGTAATTGATATTGCAGATACAATCGACCTGGCAATTATAGTTTTTCCCAGTTCAGTGTGCCATTTGGCTTTGGAGCAGTGCGGGCAAAAAGGAATTAAAGCTGTAATAATAATTTCTGCCGGGTTTAAGGAAGTTGGGGAAGCCGGCCTTGAACGTGAAAAAAAACTAAAAGAGATTGCCGAAAAATATGATATGTCTGTTATAGGCCCGAATTGTCTGGGCATAATCAACACTGATCCGGGAGTAAATCTCAATGCCTCCTTTGCCCGTAAAATGCCGGAAGAAGGTAATATAGGATTTCTTTCCCAAAGCGGAGCTCTTTGCACTGCGGTTTTAGATTATGCAAGAGCTAAACATATAGGATTTTCAAAATTTATTAGTTTCGGGAATAAGGTTGATATTAACGAAATTGATCTTTTGTGTTACCTCGGGGATGATGAAAAAACAAAAGTTATTCTGATATACCTGGAAGAAATCAGGGATGGCAGGGCCCTCATGAAAACGGCAAGTGATATAATATCAAAAAGGGGGAAACCCATTCTTATATTAAAATCAGGTAGAACTACTGCAGGCGCTTCTGCTGCTGCATCTCATACCGGGTCACTTGCCGGGAGCGATGAAATATGTGATGCCGCTTTTGAACAGGCAGGAATTATACGTTGTGATAATATCGAAGAAATGTTTAACAACGCGATTGCCTTTGCCTATCAGCCTTTACCTGAAAATAAGAGGATTGCAATTATTACTAATGCCGGTGGCCCCGGGGTTCTTACTACAGATGCCGCTATTGATGAAGGTTTGGAATTAGCCGGATTTTCCGAAGAGACAACAAAAATTCTCAAAAAAAACCTGCCGGCTACTGCTAATATTAAAAATCCTATCGATGTTATTGGGGATGCCCGGGACGACAGGTATAACATAGCCATGTCAAATGCTTTTAAGGATGACAATGTTGATGGTGTCTTTGTGATTCTTACTCCCCAGTCTATGACTGATATTGATCTGATTGCCCGTGAAGTGGTAAAAGTGTCAGGCCAATACAACATCAAACCTGTCTATACATCCTTTATGGGAGAAGCTGATGTTTCTGTTGGTATTGATATATTACAACGAAACAAAATACCTCATTATTCCCTGCCTGAAAATATGTGCAAGTCATTCGCCTGTGTTTATAAATTCAAAAAAAGATCCAACCATAAAGCTGTGGAACCTAAAGTATTTGCTGAAATTGATAAAGTTATGGCCCATATAGTTCTGGATGAAGCAATAAAAACCGGAAGAAGTTATCTTCCTGAAGAAGAATCAGTCAGAATAATAGAATCATATGGACTTCCGGTACTTGAGAACGGTGTTGCAAATTCAAAGGAACAAGCTGTTCATATTGCTGATAAAATAGGTTATCCCGTTGTCATGAAGGTTATTTCGGATGATATAGTTCACAAGTTCGATGTTAAAGGTGTGGTACTTAATATTAAATCAGCAAAAGAGGTACAGGAAGCTTATACTTCTATCAGGGAAAATGTAGAGCACTTACGACCCGATGCCAGGATCAAGGGCATTTTCATCACTAAAATGATCCCTGCCGGCGAGGAGGTTATCCTTGGTATTAAAAGAGATCCCTCTTTTGGCCCGGTAATCATGTTTGGCCTTGGAGGAATCTTTGTTGAAATTTTTAAAGATGTTTGTTTTCGTGTTGCACCTGTTAGTAAACAAGTTGCA
>JAUWBB010000353.1 GCA_030605195.1 Bacteroidota bacterium | reverse complement strand
AAACCGAACGTTAGTCCACCTACTCCCCATAAGACTCCAAAAAATATGGCCAGCCATTTGGCTGAAGAAGGAGCTTCTGAAATAATAGTTAACAATGTTCCTTCAGGTACCGTTAACAGGGCAAAAACCCATGGAGCAATGATCCATGCAGCAACTCCCTGTGAAATCCAATAGGATTCCCAGGCCCACTCTTTTACTTTTTTGAAAGGAACATAAAAACTTGCAGCACCCAGGCTGCCAATGGCAATAAGACCAATAGCACTTAATGGATCCATATTCTTTTTATATTAATTAAAGGTTAATCAATTTGTTTGTTTCACATATCAATATGACATGAATAAAAAATTAAGGCTAAAGCCTGACGAGGTAATACTTTCAGGGCAGATTTAAATAGATACAAGCTAAAGAATGCTGAAACTATGAGAAAAATGCCGGAAAATTTCAAATAAATAAACAAAAGAAAACAGGAAAGGTATGTCTAAAAAATAAAAAAATGAGACAAATTGAATTTAATAAGTCTAAAATGAGCAGTCAAATCCCTTAGCCTCAGCCTCAGCCTTAGCCTTTAATACGAGAATGATTATTAAAATGATATAACTCGGTGTATATCAATGAATAACTTTGAACTTAGTGTAGTGATCTCATGAACGAAGTGAATAATAAATTCCGATACATACTAAATAGCTATTGACGTTTCAAAAATATTTTAGGGTTTATTTATTTGCGGTAAATTGATATTTCCCTGATCCAACTTTCAAAACAACATACCCGTTTTCTGTACCTGATATTTCTATTTCTTTTATTGAGGATAGTGCTTTACTGCTTTCCCGAACAACATCAGCGCTTTCTGCCGGCACGTATACAGTCGCCGTTGTATTGGCCGGTATTTCAATATCCATAACCAGTTTACCATCATCCAGTGTCCAGTGAGAACCTACTTTCCCATAATAGGTTTCAAGATTGGCGGTGACATAGGTTAATCCCCCGCCAATATGCGGTTTGATCATAATTTTCTTATAACCGGGAGCGTCTTCATATGTATCAATTCCTGCAATAACCCGGTACATCCAGTCCCCTATGGCCCCATACGCGTAATGGTTAAATGAATTCATGGATGCATTTTGGAAAGTAGTGTCCGGTTTAATGCCATCCCATCGTTCCCAAATGGTGGTGGCACCCATTTTTACAGGATACAACCACGAAGGATAGGTTTCCTGCATGAGCAAGGTATAGGCTACATCCATATAACCGAAACGGGTAAGCACGTGACATAAATAGGGAGTGCCTAAAAAACCTGTAGTCAGGTGGTTGGCATAACTTTTGATATTATCAACCAGCCTTTCTGCCGCCTGTTCCCTTAACGATTCGGGTAACATATCGAAATGTAATGCCAGTACATAAGCCGTTTGCGTACCTGAAACCAAACGACCACTGGGTGTTACATATTCTGTCATAAATGCTTCCTTTATTTTTTTTAATAATTCAGAATATTTAACCTCATCTTCCCTTTTACCTATAACCTTGGCTGCATTGATCAACAATTGTGCAGAATGGGCATAAAAACATTGAGCAATCAAATATTTATCAGTTATGGCAGCTCTCCCGTCCCTATCATCGTCAGGGCTATAAAACAGCCAGTCTCCAAAATGAAAACCTGAATTCCACAGATTATTTTTACTTACTGTGTGAATGTACTCAACCCATGCTTTCATACTGGCATATTGATCCTCTAAGATCTTCTTATCACCATAGGCCAGATACATGTTCCAGGGAACAATAGTAGCCACGTCTGCCCAGCCTGTAGCACCAATCGCAGTCCCAAGTACATTAGGTACAACAAATGGAACAGCACCATTTTCTGATTGATCAGCCGCAACATCTTTCAGCCATTTTGCAAAAAAGTTATTCACTCCAAAATTAAATGATGCGGTACGGGAAAATACCTGGGCATCGCCTGTCCAGCCCATACGCTCATCACGCTGGGGACAGTCTGTGGGCACATCCAGGAAATTGCCTTTTTGTCCCCATTGAATATTGTGTTGCAACTGGTTGATCAGTTCATTGGAAGTTGCAAAATTTCCTGTTGGTTTCATATCTGAATAAAGAGCCACAGCGGTGAAATTCTCCGGTTTTAACTCTCCCGGGAAACATTCCACCTTAATATAACGAAAGCCATGAAAAGTGAAGTGAGGTTCGAGCGTTTCTTCACCATCTCCTTTCAATATATAGGTGTCTTGTGCTTTAGCCAACCGTAAATTTTCAGTATAAAAATTCCCTTCTTTATCCAAAACCTCTGCATGAGAAACCGTGATTGTATCTCCCGTTTTGCCCTTGACATTTACCTGTACCCAACCTACAAGGTTCTGACCGAAATCAATCACTTGCTCACCTTTTGGTGTTTTAAAAATCTTCAACGGCTTAAAGGTTTCATGTTTCTTTACCGGTTCGTTGCAAGTAGCTACCAAAACCTCTTTTGAGTAGTTTTTCTCAACCGTAGCAGACCAATCAGCATCATTATAGCCCGCTGTTGTCCACCCCGGCTTATCTTGGCGTGCATCATATAATTCTCCGTGATATATCTCGGAACTACGTATCGCTCCTGTAGAAGATTTCCATGACCTGTCAGAAACGATCCTTTCAGAGGTTCCGTCGACATACGTTATATCCAGTTGAAATAAAAGCGCCAAATCTTTTCCGTAAAAATCTTTATTGTCTGACCATCCGATGTATCCACGGTACCATCCGTTACCAAGGATTATCCCTACAACATTGTTACCGTTTTTTAATAATGGAGTAACGTCATATGTCTGATACTGAAGCCTTTTGTTATACAATGTCCATCCCGGTGTTAAATAATAATCCTCTACACGCTTACCATTGATACTTGCTTCATATAATCCATGAGCAGTAATATAGGCAGTAGCTGACTGGATCTTCTTGCTGGTAGAAAACTGTTTACGAAGCATCGGACTCGGGCGTAGCATACTATCTTCCTCGTAACCGGCTTTGATCCATTTAGCTTTCCAGTCGGAAGGATCTAACAATCCCATCTGCCAGAAAGCCGGTTCACTCCACCGGGTAACTTTACCGGAGTTAACCCATACTTTTACCTGCCAGTAATATTTTTTTCCGGACTGTAATGCTTGTCCTGTGTAGGAAACATGCACGGACATGTCAGAATTAACTTTTCCCGTGCTCCAAATAAGGTCTTTCCCATTTTCCAGGGATGATGTATTATTGCTTACACGAAGCTCATAAGCAGTTTGGATAACACTTCTTTCTTCAGAAATGATCTGCCAGCTGAAACGAGGTTGAAGAACATCCAAACCAACAGGATCAGTGAGGTTTTC
>JAUWBB010000382.1 GCA_030605195.1 Bacteroidota bacterium | reverse complement strand
ATAAAATTGAGAGGAGCAATGTTTGGAGGAATAGTTATTTCTGTATAATCAGGAAAGATTTCCGGTTGCCGTGGTAAGGTATCAATGTTTTCGGCAGGGGGTAGTTTGGGGTTGGAACAGCTACCCGCCAGAAGCAAATATGGTACCAGATATAATAAATAAAAGAATGTTGGGCGGGAAGTATTTCGAGCTGTGTTCATAACTTATTGTTTAGGAGTTGAACTAAAATCCATATAAAACCAGAATGAATTTTTATATGATGGATACAATGCTCGTGCCGCTTCTTTTTGATCTTTATATGATCTTAATATAGTAATATAATTGTCAAATCTTAATCTGGTATTTTGAGAAACCATGATATCTTGTAGAATGTTTGTTGCGTGTGTTCCCTTAAAAATCAAAAGGCTTTCCTCCAACAGAGAAGGCATTTTACCATTGTTAAGTTCAAGATAAGATGGCAGAAGTTTGGCAATTTCATCAACCTGTTTATCAAGTAATAAAAGAGACATTAGATAATCAAAAGCCGGACAATTAGATAAATCGTTTGCTAACAGTGGTTTCAGATTTTTCTCCAAATCAATGCCATCCGCAAAAAAATCTGAATCGATATTGATATTTTTTCTCTGGCCCAGTTCAGGATCTTTTTCAATAGCATCCCTGTTGTTGAGAAACTTTCGGTAATGATCTGCTGTACTTTTATCGAATAATGTATGATCCAGCACATCAATATACTTCTCTGCAACTTTATAATTTCCTCTGACCAGTTCCGTCTGAATTAACCTTTTAAGATTCCTTGCTGTAAATTCCTCAATGATCAATGATTCAAAGGCCCAATGATGAGCTTCGTTAACAAAGTTTATTGTCCAGAAAAAGTCACTCCCACTTTTAAGAATCATCTCTTTAGCTGCCCATTCAAAACAAAGTCCGCGTTTACCGAATGGTTGGGGATAATTAAATAACCTGGAACATAGCAATCCTTTGTTCGCCATGGCAATATTTGTATAAAAACTCCCCAAAAGATTCATTGAGGGATATTTGTCAACGTATCCAAGCAAGTTATCCCATTCCTCTTTTACTGCAAATTTCTCGATTCTAAAAAATTCATTAGTCTTTTTTTTATAAGTAAAATTCAAAATCAGGGAAGTACCTAACAAGCATAAAACAGTTCCGGGTAAAAATCCCCATTTGGTTTTTAAAAATTCCCACTTGTTCGATACTTCCATTAACCAGGGTAAAAGAATAATCCACAAAACGAAAATGTACTGCAATAATTTAATGCCATATTGCTGTTCAAACGGGAAAGGCCGGATAAGAAGTTCCTTTACAGGATATAAGAAAACGAATTTAGCAGCAAGTATAATTAGCACAATAGAATATCCAATGATCAAAGTAATAATTTTAATATCGATTTTTTTGTATCGCATATAATGTTCTGTCAGAATTACAGCAACAAAAAGCCATATATAACCACCGCAGATAAAATATATTACCGGTAAACTTAATACCAGGAATATTCTCTTTTTCACTTTATCTTCCGGTAAAAGAAGAGCAATAAGCATAATAATGATAAATCCCAGTGAATGAGAAACTTGATGTGGGTAGTGATTATGCATACCAATAAGGAGAATAGGAGTTAAGATTCCAATTACATAAATTTGTTTGTTGTCTGAAATCCTAAAAGACATGCAACAGACAGCAAAGTAACTTAAGGTTACAAGTCCTGAAATAATTATTGCACCGGTGAACCGGAACCGTAAAAACTGGCTTATGAAAATCCCCGCGTATTCAATTATTCCGCCGGGATGGTCAAGGAATGAATTAAAATACTTGAAAGATGTAATAAATAAACTATTATCCTGGTTTGCGATAAGAACATATTCTCCCGGATGATAAAACCATAAAAAGGAAAAAACAAATACAGCAGCACCGGAAAATTTTCTAAAATATCTCAGATCAGATATTTCATGTTTTTTTTTCATTTCAGGAAATATATTTTTACAACTTATGCATAAAACGGAACAAGGCATCACCCCCGCCCGTACCAGACGGCACGTTCGGGCGGGCAGCACCCAGCACCCAGCACCCAGAACTACAAACTACAAACTACAAACCATAACTACCCATACAAGTCCTTCAGCCTTACACCATCCAATTCCACCAGAAAACCCGCGATCTTATTTGTCACGGCTTCAAGGAATTTTTGTCCTTTTTCCCGGGTTGCCTGTTTTGGATTACCAACTCCTGTATCGTCTGATATTTTTGTCCATTCCCGTTGTGCCCAGACCCAGTCTTCTTTAATTGCCTTTAATTTAAAATTTCTGGTTTGTCCATCACCAGCTTCTGTTACCGGTAAAGCCAGATCGGGGTTGATATACATAATATTGCTAGTTTCCATTTCTCCGGCATGATCTCCGGGTTCAGAGAAATAATTTTCATTGTCCATTATTCTCCACCAATCCAATGTGCATAAAAAGATTTCAGGGTAATCAACTTGTATTTCACGGATACTTTGTTTGAAATCATTCCCGCCATGGCCATTCAGGATTAGCAATTTTTTAACTCCCTGTATACAAAGTGAATCCACAACATCTATTAATACAGTATGTTGGGTGCTTGGATTCATGTTGATACAGAATTTTATATCCAGTTGACCGGTATTAACACCAAATGGCACACATGGAAGGACCATGGATTTAACACCTTTTTCCCAGGCGATTTTAGCTGATTCGATCGCTATATAATCCGACTGAATATTATCTATCCCGTAGGACAGGTGAAAGTTGTGAGCTTCGGTTG
>JAUWBB010000273.1 GCA_030605195.1 Bacteroidota bacterium | reverse complement strand
AACAGGAGGATACAACTTTGCTGTTCTACGGTCAATTACAGATACTGTTACTAAAAACAAGCAAAATATATTGAATTCTCTCAAAATTATTGCAAATTTACAGTACACTGATTAGTTACCTAATTTTTAATTTTTCATTTTTAATTAAATAGCCTAGCTATGTTCTAATATTCCTTCTCCCTTCCCAGTACCTTCTCATAATAGAATTTGATGGCATTGATCCGTTGGTTCTGTTGACCCGGTGATATGGACTTTTTAGTTATAAGCTCCAAAAGATAACCGTTGATTTGTTCGAAATCGATTTTTTCCAGTGATTGTTCGGAAAAATAATCCTGGAACTGCTTGAAATAGGTTGTGTAAGTTTTGATGGTACTTTTAGCATATCTTTTCTGCTCAAGTATTTCCAAATACCCCTTGGGTAGTTCAGATAAAAAGGATTCTTTTATCCTGCCGGTCGTTATATTCGATACACCCCGATCCTTTATGTTTGCAGCATCGATATCTGCAATTCCTGATATTGTATTTAAGAATGTATCCAAATGAAAGTTGTCAGCAGGTATATACCAGCATCGCTTTGTCTGACTCCACCGACTGCCCGCCAGTTTCTTTACCTCATCTATTAATCCCTTGTCATAGTCAAATTTGATCAGAACTACCTCCTGATCCCTGTGATGACTATACTCAAGCTTTATTTCAGGCTTGTTGCGCATTTTTTGTATAAATATATAAAATTCTTATTGTTTATAAAATAACTTCCGGCTATGAAAAAACAGTAAAATCCTTCCGTGTTTTCATCAACTTATTAACCCTTTTTCAGGTGGGTCAATTTCACCGGAATGGGTGGGTCAGTTTAAACCGGAACAGGTGGGTCAGTTTTGCCGGAATTTACATTTTTTGTCCGAAAGATACAGTCAATTCCAATCCATATGAAAAAATTGTCAACCTGACACTAATTTTCTATTTCACTTTTTTATTGTCAAGTTACTAATTGTCTTTCATTTGTTATGAACTTGTCAAACCACTAATTTTTGCTCCCTTTTTTACTTATTTTCTTCTTTATTCCCTTCTTTTATTATTACTCCTTCTTCATTAATTGCTTTGTCAATTGCTGCTCTTAATTGCAATAATTCTGTCAAATTGAAATAATTAGTCGTTTTCCATTCTTCTCCTTTTTTGTAAATTTTTTCAATTTTGAAATCTTTTGCAATAAATTTTCCATATTTGCCTTCCCTTCTATTCTCAATTTACCATCAGTGTTTTGGACTGCTTAAATCATCCTTTTTCTCAAAGACACTGACAGGTCGTAAAGACCCTGTCAGGTCATTCCCTGCAACCCAACAAATCAGCTTCACTCATTTCTGCCATCTGTCAGTAGGTGGACGAATTCCGTCAAAAGCCACCCGCCTGAACGATGCAGTCGGGCAATGACCAACTACTACTCAATTATGCTGTTCCAGCCGAATACAATTCGGCTCTACATTTCTGCCCATGCTCTCCACCACGTCTGCATACTGCCCGCCCGAACGTACTGTTCGGTACGGGCGAGCGTACTGCTTACTACTTTTTTCTCCTCACTCCTCACCTTTCACCACAAAACGCACCGAGTTCCGGCTTTTTTGTTCTATAAGAATTTCCTTGCCTTCTGTCATTTTCCGGATGGCATCATCTGTATAATGCCGGATGGTTATCAATTCAACATTTTCATTATATAATACTCTGAAATCTTTTCCCAGGTCATCCAATAGCGGGGTAATTCCCGGATTATAATTATCAATGCACACGGAAATACTTATGGCGGAATTTTGAATCAGATTAACTTTTATATTGTACGCGTTAAATTTACCAAAAATCTTTCCGAGGTTTTCTCCAATAATGAACGAGTAATCGCGTGGTAAAATTGAAATCAGCATCTGATTTGTTTTTTTTACATAAACCGGGATCATTTCCAGGTCTCTATCCACTGAATGAATTAATGTTCCGGAATTTTCAGGCTCAAATGCTGATTTAACCCACAATGGTATTTTTTTATTAAACAAAGGTTTTATGGTTTTCGGATGAATTACCTTAGCTCCGAAAAAAGCAAGTTCAATTGCTTCCTGATACGAAATTTCTTTCAGCCTTTCAGAGTTTGAAAAATACTTTGGGTCACAATTTAAAACGCCCGGAACATCTTTCCATATGATCACTTTTTCAGCATTCAGAATATTCCCGATTATGGCTGCAGAATAATCCGAGCCTTCTCTTCCAAGGGTTGTGGATAAAGATCTTTCCGTACCTCCGATAAACCCCTGAGTGAGGTAAATCGAATTGTCCTTAAAACAAAAAGCCTCCTTAATTAATCTTTCAGAGACATGCCAATCCACGTTTGCATCCCGGTACCTGTCATCGGTAATAAGACAATATCTAATATCAATCCAATTTGAAGGAAGTCCGGCAGATACCAGGTAAGCATTCACTATTTTGGTAGCCCAGAGTTCTCCGTATAAAACAATCTGGTCATATTCATAATCAAAATTATCACCAGGCTTATCTCCTAACCTGGCAGAAATCTCATCAAATAAACCCTGGACTTCGGAATATATCGTGTGATTGTTTTCAGGGAATAATTTTTTGATTATTTCGAAGTGAAAAAATTTCAACTGGCCCAATACCTTATACCAATCTTCCGATTGGTTGAAATAATGTTCTACAACCTTTTCCAAAGAATTGGTTGTTTTCCCAAATGCCGAAACTACAATAACCAGGTTTTCCCGGGTCGATTGAACAATCTCACCAAGTTTAATAATACCGGCTGCATTATTAACAGTGGAACCTCCGAATTTATATACGATCATATATTTGCTAAAAAATTATAAACAAAGCAACTGTTCAGTTATTCATATCTTTCTTACCCTACCAAATTTGGAATAGTGGAATAATGGAATACTGTTTTCTATACAAATATAAAAACATTAAATCACCAGGATGTAACATTTATTAAAGAAGACAAAGATGATGACAATAAGAATATAATCAAATATAAGACAATAGATTATGTAAATGAAATTAAGGCTTCTAAAAAGGAAATTGAACAAGGGTTATTTAATGAAAATGATCTTCTTGAAAAAGAGATTGAAGAATGGCTAAACGAAAAATAATCTGGTCAAACAGAGCCAAAATCAAAAGGTACGAAATCCTTAAATTTTACATTGACAGAAATAAAAGCCACACTTATTCCATCAAACTAAACCGCCGAATAAACAAAGAACTCCGATTACTTATAAAGTATCCTGACTTAGGAATAAAAACTGATATAGAGGGTGTTCGGTGATTCATCATCGAAAATTTCATTCTTTTTTACGAATTAAATAATTGATTTTAAGCCGTTTTGCTTATTTCAGGGCAATATTCTCCCTGCCCTGCATTTGTAAGATTGTTATTTTATTGACATTTAGATAATTGAATTTTTTGCTTTAGGCTGGGGGAATTTCCCCGGTGAACGTATTCGCGGTAAAACTTCAACAGTGTGTATTTGCCCTTTTTTGCAAAACTGACATTGATAAATATCAAAGCCTGTTATGCGTTTGAGTCGCTCCTGAACGCTTTCTTCCTGATTAGTGATAGGCAGTTGGACTGGTATTCTTTCCTGAATCATTAGAGCCCAGACGTCTGACGAATGATTTTTTTTAAAAACCAGGCACTGCCAGGTTTTCTGCAAAATGACATAATCATGTGTGATCTGAACGGCAGTGTGATCAAAGGGAAGTGTGGCAGGATATTTAGCAATAAACTCCGGCAGGTCAATATCAAGAAAAAATCAGCAACTTTTAATCTGAAACTCGAAACCTGAAACCCGGAACCAACCTCAGTAGAGCCGAATTTCATTCGGCTTAAACTCAAAACAAAAAGTCCGTGACCTGTAACCCGCAACCTGCAACTTGAAACAAAAAACCACAAACCGGAAACTAATAGAATTTTGACCGTTTGTCAACAATATTGGCGATTTTCTTCAGTGCTTCGAAAGCTTCATAATTAGTCCTGGCCTGATAGTTATTGTTTAATCTTGCTTTTTCGATTTCAAAGTCTGATCCTTCAGGTTCTGAAATATTATTTACACGGATAATATAAACACCATTATTGCCTGCAATAGGGCTTGAAATAGTGTCAAGAGGAGAATTAACCGCAGTGGCAATAACAACAGGTTCAATACCTGCCCCGGGGATCGAAAATGAATTAAGACTGATTGAACCGGCTTCTTCGATTTGTAAATTAAGACTGACGGCTAAGTCCTCAAGTGATTCTGTCCGTGAAATTTCCGCTTTCAGATCCTCAATGATTTTTTCAGCTTTTTTTATTTTTCTAACATTAAACTCGACATCGGATCTTACCTGTTTCAAAGGTGCAAATCCTTCTTCACGCACGGAAGTGAGATACGCAACAATAAACATATTACCCAGTTCGAATATAGCCTGGTCATTATAATCTAGAACAATTTCATTTTCTTTGGTCTCATAAACTGCCCGGATCAAAGTCCGCGGGGATTCCAGTCCGGGTATTTGTTTATCGCTTTCCTGAATGTCATTTGCTGTTCTTTTTTCATAGCCTTGTTCTGCAATCGCAGCAATGAATTTCTCATGGGTATCATTCAATCCGGCAAAGAGGCTGGCTTCGGCATATACAT
>JAUWBB010000390.1 GCA_030605195.1 Bacteroidota bacterium | reverse complement strand
GTATTTACACTAGCTAATGAATTGGGTGTAAAAACGGCAACAGGTGTTGAAGTGCCTGTTGGAAAAGATAATGAGACTGGTGGGGAACCAATGGTCAATGGAATTCCAGACGTCCTTCAGGATCATTTGAAAAATACTTATGGATTGGATCCACTTTCTCAAGAGACAACTGCCGAACTTTATAAAGGTATGTATAAGTGGTTGATTAACAATAATATTCCGGTGGATTATTTTTGGTTATGGACCACCGAAATATGGATGCCCTGGGGCGGAGCCTCTCTCGATAAAGCCAGGGTTGCAGCAGCTAAAGAAAATATCCAAACAGCAGTAAGTGTTTACAATAGCATGTCTCAAAAACCGTTCAAACAATTTGCCACAGGGGGTTGGATTTTAGGTGCTCAAGGCGATCCGGATGTATTTGGTGATGTGTTACCTGATTTGAATGCTGCATATTCGTGCATGAATCCACCATATGATAAAAATGGTAAACGCATGAAAACTGAAGAATGGATTGATGCTATACCTTCGGCCCGCGTTAAATGGCCCTTTACCTGGATGGAATATGACTATGCACTGGAACAACCTTCATTCCATATGTATCGGGTTTTTGAAGACGCATGGAATGCATATGAACAAAACGCAGACGGTTTTATCGGTGAATTTTGGCGCACTAAAATGATTTCTCCTATGTTTGCTGCTTTTAAAGATGTTACCTGGGATTATGCATCTACGGATGGAACAATCTTGCATGATATACCTTCAGATCATCCCGGCCGAAATGCAAAAATTGAGATGATTCATCTTGACTGGGCCACGCATGAATTTGGACCCGGACCTGCTGCCGCTCAAATTGCTGCCGACTTAGCTGAATTTGATAAACGAAATAGGAGAAGGTTTCGGAATGTCACGGATTTCATAGAGGGTGCTGATGACATTTACTCCCAAGGATATATTACCGGAGGAGACTGGGGGAGTCGTCATAAATGGGGGCCCTGGGATGAAGAAAAAACGTGGTTTAATTGGATTGACAATTGGGAAAAGCTCCGAACTCAGGTGAAGGGAACGGGTAACTTGGCCCGATTCGATTACTGGCACAATGTATTAAAAGCACATAAGCTTATGTGTCAATTTTCATCTGAACTTAATCAGTACAAAGCAAAAACTGCCGCTGTGGATCTTACTGGAGCGGCGGCTCATCGTTCAAAATTAGCAAGACTATGGGAACAAATCATGAGTACCCAAGTACAGCGTGTATATGATGAAGTGGATTTGGGTGTAATCCTCAACCTCGACTGGAGAACCTGGAAAAACTGGGTTGAAGGACTTTATGATGTTAATTTCATTAAGGCAGGAGGCACTTTACCAGCTGATAAAGATCCATCACAAAATTATACAGGGAGTAAGTTTATCACTTGTATACCTGTATTAACTCAAGCCAGACCAGATGAACCGGTAAATATAAAAGCTCTCATAATGGGAACCGTAAGTAAACCTACCTTGTATTATCGAACCCTTGGAGGTAGTTCATTTACTTCAATACCTATGCAACATGATGCTCGTGGTGTTTATCGTGCAACCATTCCTGGTCAGCATGATGATTATGAATGGTATGTAACTGCTAATACAAGTTTAGGCGATGTTGTATTCCCTGCAACTGCAAGTGCGGAACCTGACAAAAGAATGTATCAGACAGTTGTGGTTGCTTCTTTAGCTATAAATAAATAGCAACTACATTACGGACGACCGGAGAAAACCGATGGTGATATTGCGTTTAATGAAGCTAATCTAAATTATACCGGCAAAGATATTCGTTTTACAGTTAAAGGTGATACTCTTTATGCTACTGCTCTTGATTGGCCCGGTGAAGAAGTAATTATCAAAAGTATTACAGCTAAATCTGTTTGGAGAGTTCATGGATATAATTTATATCCCGGCGAGATTAAATCAATCACAATGTTAGGCGATGGCAAAGAATTGGATTGGAAACTTGAGAAAGGAGAAGGTCTAACTATTAAGACTCCAGATGAAAAACCCTGTAAACATGCTTTTGTATTTAAAATTGCAAGAAAACATAGATAGTAAAATTAATATAGTGGCCATGAATATTGAATGTGAGACGTGTGAAACGGAACAATTTATGTATGATAAGTTCCTGACAGAATTGCGGGATTAAGTAGATTTTTTTAAGGGTGTGAATGATGAGAAAGAAACGAGACATAATTAACCGAAGAGATTTTTTATGTGCATCAGCAGCAGGGGCCGGGGCTTTTTATTTATCCGGTGAATCTTCGGCGGAATCTTGTTCACAAGCCAAGATTGGATTATTGCCAAGGCGTGTTCTGGGTAAGACTGGCCAGAAGCTTTCGATTATTGGTTTTGGCGGCATGGTGGTTGCGGGTGTGAAGCAGGCTGATGCGGATGCGGTTGTTGCCAGGAGTGTCGAGAAGGGGATCAATTATTTCGATGTTGCGCCGGGCTACGGTGATTCCGAGTTGAAGCTTGGACCGGCTTTGAAGCCGTTTCGTAAGGATGTATTTCTGGCGTGCAAGACCGCTGAGCGTGACAAGGAAGGTGCAGAGAAAGAGCTGCATCGGTCTCTAAAGAGGCT
>JAUWBB010000271.1 GCA_030605195.1 Bacteroidota bacterium | reverse complement strand
CTCTCTCAATAATATATTTTTTAATTAATTTGCGTAGCTATGTTCTTTACTTGAATATCTCTCCTGTCTCCTTATACCAGAGGACAAAGTCAAGATATTCCATCGGAATGTTTATTTAATCTTCCGGTTCAAATTCATCTTTACCAGCTCCGCAAACAGGACATACCCAATCATCGGGAAGATCTTCAAAAGCCGTTCCCGGCTGTATTCCACTATCCGGATCCCCTTCTTCGGGATCGTAGATATAACCGCATGGTTGACATACATACTTTTTCATTTTTTTAAATTTTTTAAATAGTTAATGATTTATTTTTTAACATCATAAAAACAACGTTTTGGAGAGAATATTTTTTCCTCCTGTTTCAATTTTTAATGATTTTATCTATATCTGTTTTGTCTCATCAACAAATGTTCTTTGTTTCAATTCCCTGTCTAACATTAAAATACCATGCGGATTCCCTTTTAACATATTAAGTTGTTGTAATATTTCATCTGCATTTGCTTCTTCTTCTACTTGCTCTTCAACAAACCATTGTAACATATTGTTAGTTGCATGGTCTTTTTCTTCAATTGCAATATTAACAAGGTTGTTGATAAGTGAAGTTACTTTTTGTTCGTGATTGAGCGTGGTTTCAAAAACATCTGTTTCATCTTCCCATTTTGTATCAACAGCAGCAATTGGTTGCAGTAAAACTCTACCGCCGCGGTCATTAACGTAATCGAAAATTTTCATTGCATGGGTTGTTTCTTCCTGGTATTGTACTTTCATCCAGTTTGCAAACCCCGTAAGGTTTTTATTCTGAAAAAAAGAAAACATTGACAAATACAAATAAGCCGACCAAAATTCCGAATTTATCTGCTTGTTTAATTTTTCCTCCATTCTTTTGCTTAACATTTTTTATCCTCCTTTATTTAATAGTTAGTGTCCATAAGAAAACTCCAAAAGTTAATTTATAAAATACAAATAAATTTCAATGCTCAAGTATCCAAAAGCCAAATTGTTTGAAAATTAGAATTTTAAGAATTGTGATTTATTTGTTATTTGATTTTTGTTATTTGAAATTTAGCGATATTCATCGTTCTCTTTGAGGCACTAGTTATATATTATTGATTATTAATCTAAACAATCTGATACTTAGTTGCTATTCTTCCAGTTACCATGTAAATTACAATATTCTCTGGCTGTCACTTTTGCAGCATTAGTCAAAAAAACTGCCTCAGGCTTTTCACCTGGCTTTAAGAATTTTGTATGAACTTCATTTTCAGTAATCAGTTCAATCCATTCAATATAGTGGCTATCAACCATCGGATGCTCAACTTCACCAACAACAACTTTATACCCGTTTTCTGTTTCTTCAATAACAGGTACATGTTTTTCTGTTGCAGCATCTGTGGTATTTTCTATTAAAAGTTTCATTTCCTGGCCACAGCATACTAATGACGTAGCGCCTGTATGTAAAATTTCAACAATATTGCCGCATATTTCACATTTATACAATTCATTTTTTTTTGTCATGATTCATTCCTCCTTTTAATTTAAATTAAGTTAATATTATTGATAAGATACCTAATTCAATTGATAATTGAAACCCTTCGGGAAATTAAAGAACATTAATTGACCTAATTAACCTAATTGCTCTAATTAATCTAAAAAATCACCAAGCCACAATTCAAAAAAATTTAGATATTTGAAATTGGGATTTGATTAGAAATTAGTCCAATTAGGTCAATTATGCCATAGGCATCCCTTTGGGAGAAATTAAAAAATTATCGTTAACATGTTATCAATAACGGTTTATTAAGAGCCTATCTTATTTCCACCTTATTTTTATTCTATTTCAACTTTATCTACACCTTACAACAACCTATGACCACCGAATGACGGCGAAGCGAACAAATGACCATCAATTTTCCATCCTTCCCACCACTTTATCTGACACTTCAGCCATCCAGATAGCCTTCAATACATGAAGTGCCAAGTTCATCGTACCGTTTTAAAAATTCCCGTAATTTTTCAACCATAATTCGTATTCCCCCGGTTTCATTCGATTCAACATTAATTGGGATTACCGGATCATGCAGTGACAGCCGTAACAGGAACCATCCATTCCCATGATCCTTTCCACACGAGACACGTATTCCTTCATAATTATCCGGTACAATTTTCCAACCTGCTTGTGTTTTTGCAAATTTCTCCAATTCCGCGATTACTTTTTCACCATATGACTTAAAATCAGGAGTTTTAATTTTTAATCTGAATTCTTTTTCTTCTTTAGTACCAGGCAGATTTTTTATCAGGTCCGACAGTGTGCCTTTCTTTTTGTTCCGGAGTTGTGCAAGTTTTATGAGAATTTGCGCAACCAGGAAAGCACCATCATCCAGAAAGTGATTTTCTTTTATTGCTGCATGTCCTGATGTTTCTATCGCGAGGTGTGTTTCTTTGCCGCCCCGGTTTAAACGAATAGCCTCGTTGATAACGTTCCTGTATCCCCGTTTGAATCGGTGATGAAAACCACCTAGTTTTTCCTGGATAAAAAAGGTTAACCCGTCTGATGTAATCGAATCAGTCACGATCCATGTGTGTGGATGTTTTTCAAGTATTATGCTGGAAATTAAAGCGATAAGGCGATTGCGGTTTATAGCCTGACCGGTTTTATCAACAATTGCAGCCCGGTCGACATCGGTGTCAAAGATGATGCCCAAATCGGCTTTGTGTTCCTTTACCGCTTGTTGGATTGATATCATTGCACGTGGATCCTCCGGGTTGGGGATATGGTTTGGGAAAAAACCATCAGGTTCCAGGAACTGACTTCCTTTTGTATCAGTGCCTAAAGGTTGTAAAACTTTATCTGCAAAAAACCCTCCGGCACCATTTCCTGCATCCAAAACAATTTTATACTCTTTTAACGGATGTATCGAGCCTGCTTCATTCCTGATAGTGTTTACCAGTTGATTCGCATAGACTGACATAAAATCAATTTGATGAGTCAATCCTTTTTTTCCCGAACAAGAGAATTCTCCTTTTTCAGCCAGGGTTAAAAGTTCCGTAATATCTTCCTTTTCAACACCTCCCTGCTTGGTGAAAAATTTCATACCATTCCGGTTAAATGGCATATGGCTGGCAGTAAGCATTATAGCAGCATCAAAATTAAACCCTTCTGTTTTTGTACTCATGTACATGGCCGGTGTAGAAGCCAAACCCGTGTTATAAACGTAACAACCGCTTTTGATCAGGCCGGAGATCACTGCTTCTGAAAGTTCCGGACCTGATAAACGAGAGTCCATACCCATGGATACTTTAATGTTTTCAGGTTTTTTCCTTAATTTGCCTGACAACCATTTTGAAAAAGCTAAACCAAGGATAGTGGCAACTTCCGGTGTTAAATTGACTTCCTGTCCTTCCATTCCTTCGATGGCTATCCCGCGTATATCAGGGCCGTTTTGCAATGCTTTCCAGTTCATGGTTGCGTTATTAATTACCCATGTTATTTCGTGTGATTATTTTTGCCTGACCGGGCTTCCGTACGTGACTTCTTTCCAAGGTAGCCACCATGATGACGCTTTGCATAATCTTCAGTTGTAAATTGGATCTTGTTCATCATTAAAACAACCAGAACGTCACCGATTACAGTCATCGTTGTGGTTGAAGTAGTTGGAGTGAGCCCGAAAGGGCATACTTCTTTCGGATTGCCTGTATGCAATATAGCATCTGCCATACAAGACAATGGACTATCCGGATTACCGGTGATCACAATGATGGGAATGTCTTTATATAACCTTCTGGCAAGCTCTACCAGTTCCAGTATTTCCCTTGTTTTCCCGGAATTTGAGATCAAAAGCAGAATGTCATTTTTCTGAATGACACCAAGATCCCCATGTTGTGCATCACTTGGATGAAGAAATAGTGCCGGTGTCCCGGTAGAACTGAAAGTGGTAGCAATATTAATCGCGATCTGTCCTGCCTTCCCCATACCGCTTGCAATTAGTTTACCCTGCTTTTGGTGTACCTGTTGAAGAATAAGTTCAATACATTTTTCAAAATGATTATTAACAGGTATTTTTTTTATAGCATTTGATTCAGCTACTAATATGTCTTGAATTTGTTTTTTCATTTTAGCGAAGTAAAAATAGTGAGAAATTTTTCTAAACAGGATTAAGTACCCAAATATATTAAAAAACGGGTTTTTAAAGAAATATTTTAATTTTCGCAGGAATATTTTATCCGGTTTTTATATCTTAGGCGGATTCATCGGAGAGCTTGATTTTCTCTGTGTTACTCTTGCCATAGGTATTCCTTTGGTAGTGTATTCTCCGTGTAATTTCGTGTTATTTAGTGCTTTAGCCTGCCCCGTAAGGAAGAATGACTGTACTGGGGTGATTTTGTGGCAATAATAAAATCCGCCACTAAAACATACGGGTACAGTCATGCCCTGTTAAATATTGCTTCGCATTTCACAGGATAAATTAAAAAAACTCTTAATTTTCAGGTTTCATAAATAATTAGCCTACAGTCGGCCCGCCCGTACCGAACGGTACGTTCGGGCGGGCAGTCCACAAAAAAGTAAATAACAATCAAACAATTATAACACAATAGCAACTGGATTTAGGCTCTTAAAAAGTTAAACTTACCAACATGTTGTTTCAATTGGATGTTGTCTATATCCAGCGAAGCAGTTTTTTT
>JAUWBB010000377.1 GCA_030605195.1 Bacteroidota bacterium | reverse complement strand
CAAACCCTAAACCGGCGATATTAATAAAGTATCTTCTTTCTTGCTTACCTGGGCTGTAATATTGTACAACCCCGATATCCTGTTTAACGGTTTTACAGGTTTTCAGGATAGATATTGCTTCTTTGTAGTTTCTCGGAATGTTATACATCCTTCCCCAGTCATTGCCGGTTCCAACCGGTATCATTCCCAGGGAGATTTCTTCAGTGGAGTATTTGTTTTGAGCAAAAACACCGTTAACAACTTCATTCAAGGTACCATCTCCGCTGACTACAATAATACTTTTATAGCCTTGCTCAATGTTTTGAACTGTCAGATGCTTAGCGTGCAATTTCCGTTCAGTAAAGAAACAGGTGAACTTTATTCCGGATTCACCCAAAAGCCGCGAAATCTCATTCCAGTCTTTTCCTCCTTTTCTCCTTCCGGCATTTGGATTTACGATAACTAACCATTCTTTGTTGGGATCACGGGACATATTTTCAAGAATTTAAGGATTTTGTGATAATGAAAGTAGTAAATTATATTTTAAAGTTAAGATTTAGCCAATCAGTGGGTTTGACGGATGTTAATAATATGTTTATAAAAGAGCAAAAATTGTTTACAAATCTGCCTGACATAAAAATTAAAAATATTCTTAAAATCTTAATTTTGAGCATTTGTAAATAAAGTTACGATTATTGAAAAAGATTAATAAGTAAAGCGTTTATTAATGGGTAAAACAATCGCGATAGCGAATCAGAAAGGGGGAGTGGGTAAAACCACCACAGTAATAAATTTGTCAGCAAGTCTTGCTGTTCTTGAAAGTAAAGTTTTAATTGTGGATGCAGATCCGCAGGCAAATGCCACCTCCGGCATTGGTTTTGATGTCAAAAACATTAAAACCAGCATATATGAATGCCTGATCGATGATGTAAACCCTAAAGATATCGTATTAACTTCGGAGATTGATAATCTATATCTTGTCCCATCACATATTGACCTGGTTGGAGCCGAAATAGAAATGCTGAATTTGCCTAACCGCGAGCAGAAGCTAAAACAGGTTATCGGGAAGGTTAAAGATGACTATGATTTTGTACTTGTTGATTGTTCTCCTTCTTTGGGTTTGTTAACGGTTAACGCTTTAACAGCCGCCGATTCAGTTATTATCCCGGTTCAATGTGAGTATTTTGCACTTGAAGGCCTGGGAAAATTGTTAAATACAATAAAAATAATTCAAAGCAGGCTTAATCAGGATCTTGAAATTGAAGGCTTTCTTCTCACAATGTATGATTCAAGATTACGGTTATCGAACCAGGTAATGGAAGAGGTAAAAAAGCATTTTCAGCAAATGGTTTTTGATACTATTATTCTACGTAATATAAAGTTAAGTGAAGCGCCCAGTTTTGGGAAACCGGTCTTAATGTACGACGTAAATTCAAAAGGATCGATTAACCACCTGAACCTTGCAAGGGAGTTGCTTCAGAAGAACGATAAAACCAGGATCAAAAATGCAGAAAGGATAATGGAATAGAAATAATACGCTATGTTTTTTATAATATTTAGAATACAGCCAAATTTTATTACACATGGCTAGAAAGAATGCATTAGGGAGGGGACTGGGAGCGTTGATCGAGGATGCCGGCAAAGAAAACCTCGAACAAGTTGGTTCCATAAATGAAGTAGATATTGACAATATTGAATTGAACCCATTCCAACCAAGGTCCAGGATCAATGAAGAAGGACTGGTTGAATTGGCATCATCAATTAAAGAACTGGGTATCATTCAACCCATTACCGTAAGAAAACGGGGACATAATAAATTCCAGTTGATTACAGGAGAACGTCGGTACAGGGCTGCAAAAATGACCGGATTACGGGCAATTCCGGCTTATATTCGCACCGCTGATGATCAGGCTATGCTGGAATTGGCGCTTGTTGAAAATATACAGCGGGAGGACCTGGATGCTATTGAAGTGGCTATCAGCTATCAGCGATTAATTGAAGAATGTAACCTGACACAGGAGAACTTAAGTGAAAGAGTCGGGAAAAAACGATCAACTATTACCAATTATCTCCGGTTATTAAAATTACCTGCCGAAATCCAACTCGGTATTCGTGAAGGTAGAATATCAATGGGACATGCCCGTACCCTTGTCAACATCGAAGATACGAAGGCTCAAATTACCATTTATTATCAAATTTTGGAGAATGAGCTTTCGGTAAGAAGAGTCGAAGAACTGGTCAGAGGGTTGAATAATAAACCAGGCAAAACTCATGATAAAGTCGAAAGAAAGCAACGATTAAATGCTGAATACACTCAGTTACAAAACCATCTTTCAAAATTCTTCGAAACAAATGTTCAGTTCAGGGTAAATGAACAAGGTCATGGTAAAATTGTAATTCCTTTTGAATCCGGTGAAGAACTGGAACGGATTCTTGGTATTTTGGATAAACTAAATGTTTAAATTCCTTATATTTGCTGCCATATCAGGTTGTAGCATAATTTTAATGGAATTATTATTTTGAGTATATCCGCACTTCGAACATATTTATTCAGTATTCTTTTCCTTTTTCTGATTGTCTCCGGTGAACCTTTTTTCGCTCAACAGACTGATAGTTCTATATCCCGGGATTCCATTGCATTACGAGGTCATTCACCCAAAAGGGCTAGCTTTTATTCAATGGTGATCCCGGGACTTGGCCAAATCTATAATAAAAAATACTGGAAAGTCCCGGTTATATATGCGGGTTTTGGGGCCCTGGCTTACCTGGTTAAATCTAATGGCACGAAATTTACGAAGTATATCAATGCTTACAGTGATTTTATCGATGATAGTACATCAACAACCCGTTACCTCCCTTTGATAATTGAAGCTGGGTTAGATGAAACAAAAATCGTTAAAGAATTATACCCTGATACATATGATCCATCTCAATATGACTGGTTTAAAAACGCTTTACAATTAAATAAAGATT
>JAUWBB010000012.1 GCA_030605195.1 Bacteroidota bacterium | reverse complement strand
CTTTTATGTCCGTTAACGAACAGTAATGTTCCGGAATCGGTCAGTTTTAACACATTTTAACAAATTCTATTATTTGATTAAGGTTCATTTAGTCAATATTATAGAATGTTTGGCATAAATTATGCTGGGACTAAGGTGTTAAAGAATCAGGACAACTTACCTAAAAGATTGTTTGCTACAATCGGATTCATAGGTAAGATTTTCGATTTATAGATAGATTAGAAAGAAAAAGAGGCTTCTCACGAAGCCTCTTTTTCTTATTATATATTAAATACTCGTCAGACGAATTGAAGCCTGCCCGGCTTTTTTGACGGATCGTCTGACGAGTTTGTTTTAGAATTGCGAAAACTGTAATTTTAAAAGGAAAAAAACAGGATACCTAAGTTCCGGTTTTTGATTTAACATAAATTCTTCATATTTCGATGATATTATGGACAGACACTAATTAGGGACTAAAGTCCCGGAATAGAGGGAAGATTTGGATACCCTGCCATAAAGAGGCTGCGTGAAAATAAAGATAAATGGCGGGGTTAGTCAAATTTAAATTGGGATTTTGATTGTAGCTTTGCCATGTTATGAATAGAATAAGCTAATGTGTTTTTATCTACACCACATAATAATTCTTACAAAAAAGGATAGGATATGAAAAAAATCACCGGAATAATTATTCTTTTTGGGATTATTGTTTTGCCCGGACAAACACAGGTTTGGAAGGCGATAAAGAAAGCAGCTAAGGAGGAATCAATAAAGTTCGCTAAGAAAAAAGCTGTAGAATTAAAAGATACAGCCATTCAGAGGATAGAAAAATGGAGCAATGAATATGATGCTACCGAATATAATTATGCAGTATCGTTTAGTGATAACTCCGGATTTTACGAAGCGGAAGATAAATTCGAGAAACATAAACGATCGCTGGTAGGGTTTGCCGTAAAGCAGGGAACTATCCAGGAAAAGATAGGAGACCGGGCCGGGGAAATGAAGCCGGAGGATTATAATAATGCCGGTGAATTTTTTTATGCATCCAATAAATTCCGTTCTGCCCGGCTTTCGTTTAAGACTGCTTTTGCACTGTTAATTGCTGAAGGCAGAGCTGATTCTGAAACCGGTGCCCTGATAAAAAGTAATCTGGGATTATTATATCATACGACCGGCAGGTTTACACTTTCGGAAGAATTTACACTGGCGGCTTTAAAATTGCGAAAAGAAACATTAAATGACCGGGCAGGTTATGGAGCTTCTCTGAATAACCTGGCCGTTTTATATAAAGATCTTGGCCGCTATAATGAAGCGGAGGAACACATCCGTTCTGCTGTTGAAATTACAAGGGAAACCATGGGTGGTAAAAGCCCGGCACTGGCTATTGTTTTGAATAACCAGGCGATTCTATTCCAGGTTTTGGGGAATTATAAAGAAGCTGAAAGGATACTTAAAGAGGCTATTGAAATAGCAGGTATTGAGCTCAGGGGAAAATCCCCCAATTTCGTGAGGTTAAAAGTAAATTTAGCTTTGTTATACCAGTTGCAAAACCGTTATGATGAAGCGGAAGAAATATATCTTGAAGCAATAAGGATAAAGAAAAACCGCCTTGGGACAAACCATCCCGATTATGCAGTGATGCTTCGAAATTTAGCTTCCCTGTATCAACTTAAAGGTGATTATACCCGGGTTGAGGAGAATTTATATAAGGCCATTGATATTTACCGTAACAAATTCGGTGAACAACACCATGTATATGCTGCTGCAATTTATGAACTGGGCAGATTTTACCAGTTCAGGGGAGACATAAATAAAGCCCGGCCCCTGATTACCCAAGCCATTCAAATTCAAAAGAGCAAGCTGGGCGACCATCATCCAGGCCTTACGGAATCGATGGAAGCAATGGCAATTCTTGAGTGGCAGGAAGGAAAATTGAATGAAGCAGCACTGTCATATATAAACGTTCTGGATGAGTACCTGTACCAGATCAATACTTATTTTCCCTCCATGAGCAACAATGATAAATCGCGGTTCTGGGAGAAGATCCATCCGAAGTTTATGCGTTTTTACAATTTTGCGCTTGATGCGGAAAAGGAAAACCCTGAAATCAGGGGCAATATATACAATTATCATATAGCCACGAAAGCATTGTTATTAAACGCCACGAACAAGGTTAAAAACAAAATATTGAATAGCGGAGACGAAAAATTGATAAAGAAATACAACGAATGGATTGATCTTAAGGAATACCTCGCCAGGTTATATACCATGTCGAAAGAGGAACTGGCAGCAGATAAAATTAATCTCGATTCGCTGGAAGCCGAAACAAATCTGAAGGAAAAAGAGTTGTCCCGGGCATCAGAACTTTTTGAAACAGGGTATAAAATGCAGGCAATAAGTTATACGGATATATCAGAAAAACTGGATGAAAAGGAAGCCTGTATCGAAATTTTAAGATTCCCAAAATATAATTTTTTTGTACCTGACACCCTTGTTTATTATTCCGCGTTAATAATCGATAACGATAGAAACAAGTTGCCTGAGCTGGTGGTATTTGAAAACGGGAACCAACTGGAATCCTTTTATGCAAAGAAATACAGAGCAGCCATGCAAAGAGGGTTTGAAGGAGAAGCTTTTTATGAAGTGTATTGGAAACCACTGGAAAACAAGACTTCCGGCATAACGATGTTATATGTTTCGGTTGACGGGATATACAACCAGATTAATATCAATACTCTGCAGATGGCGTCAGGTAAATTTATTATTGAAAAGAAGGATATTTATTATGTGACGAATACAAAAGACGTTATTGGAGTTAAGAACAGGATCTCAGGATCCGTTTCGGTTAACAAGGGAGCTGTATTATTAGGCGATCCTGATTACGATAAAGATTTCGACTGGCAGCAAATGAAACAAATGACCCTTCCGGAACTACCCGGTACAAAGGTTGAAGTAGAAAAAATCGAAACCCAACTGGTTAATAAAGCGTGGAAAGTAAAGGTTTATTTGCAGAAAGATGCTTCGGAAGAAAATCTGAAAAGTGTAAAAAGTCCGTATCTGTTACATATTGCAACTCACGGGTTTTTCCTTGAGGATCTTAAGCCTGGCAAGCAGGAAAAGATTTTCGGCATTGAACCCATGAAAGCTTCTGAGAATCCATTGTTGCGTTCAGGATTAATGTTTACGGGTGCGGATAATACTGTTCAGAATATTAATACCAGGGAAAGCCGTATTACGGATGATGGAATATTAAATGCCTATGAAGCCATGATACTGGATCTTGATCATACTGAGCTGGTTGTTCTCAGTGCATGTGAAACCGGATTGGGTGAAATCAGAAACGGTGAGGGTGTTTATGGGCTACAGCGTGCTTTTCAGATAGCCGGCACGTTTTCGGTAATGATAAGTCTCTGGCAGGTGAGCGATGAGGTTACACAAAAGCTTATGACGAATTTTTATAAATACTGGCTGGAAACAGGAGACAAACATAAGGCGTTCACCCGGTCGCAACTCGAGATAAAGCAAAAGTATTCTGCACCGTTTTACTGGGGAGCGTTTATTATGGTGAATAAGTAGGGGAAGGCTAAGGAGGAAGAGGCGAAAGGGCGATTGGGAGACTGGGAGAGACCTGCCAGGGTTTGGAGAACCTGGCAGAGTCTGTGAAGGAGACAGGGCAAGCTGGGAGAATTTCGGATTTCGAATAATGAATGGTAAAAAGCAATGAAAAATAAAAAAATGAAAATCATAAGAGAATTCAAGGAATTTGCCATCAAGGGCAATATGTTCGATATGGCGATCGGTATCATTATCGGTACAGCGTTTCATAAAATTATTACATCACTGGTGGATGATATAATAATGCCTCCACTGGGGTATCTTATCGGAAGGGTTGACTTTAGTAATCTTAATATTGTAATTCAGAAAGAGGTTGTTGAAAAGGGCGGGAATGTTGTTAAGGAATTGGTAGCATTTAACTATGGGAATTTTATTCAGGTCATGATTGATTTTCTGATTATTACGGTAATTATTTTCCTGGTAATAAAGCTGTTTAACAAATTGCGGAGAAAAGCTGAAGATGAAAAAAAGAAGGAAGTTCCAACACCCAGGGAGATTGAATTGTTGGCCGAGATCAGGGATATTTTAAAGAGTGATTTAGGTAAATAAGAGAGTTAATGGGTATTATTAAATGCCTATGAAGCCATGTTTAGCATAATGAACTTTGGGATTCACACACATAACAGGAATCTTTGAACTATTTGATATGATGTATTGTTCGCTTGCACCCAATATGTAATCGCTGAAGTTGATATGTTTTGTGGTCACGATGAGGATCAGGTCAGCATGAATATCTTGTGCAAATTTGATGGTTTCCTTGTCGAAATGTCCGGCTTTACCAATCGTATGAATTTCATAATTGATATTATTCTGGATCAGGTGCTTAATGGCAAAGTTTATGTTGATATTCATTTTTTTCAGCAGTGATTTATCCACTACGCTTGCTTTTAAAATATGAATTTTCGAGTCGAAATATTTACCGAGGTAGATAGCCCATTGTAATTTTTCCTTGTTCTCTTGTCTGAAATCGACTGGAAAGACAATATGTTGATATTTTTCCATATCGGTGGGTTTATCCTGTATAACGAGGAAGGGTACTTTTGATCCCACTATCACTTTAAGCGCCCAACTGCCTGTAATTTTTTGCATACCCTTCATACCATGGGTTCCCATAATAACCATGGAAGCTTCTGAATCGTTGGCATATTCGGAAATAGCTGAAAAAATATTTCCTTCCAAAATAATTGATCCGGGTCTAATTCCATACTTTTGTTCGGTATCTTCTGTAACTTTTAATAATCTGGCATTCAATTTGTTTTTTTGCTCCAGAGTAATTCCTTTATTCATAATGTGTAATAACCGGATATCATTGTCCACCATCTTTGCCACTTTTACTCCGTGATTAAGGGCATTTTCCGCAATCTTTGTAAAATCCCATGGGATTAAAATAAATTTACTTTCCTGTTCCATTTGTATATAAATTATATTATCATTCTGATACAAAATTAATCCAATCTTTTGATTTTTAAAAATGTAAAGGTATAACGGAATTGTATGTTCACTTAGTGTACTAACGAAGATACTATTTAGTGGCCATACTATAAAGTAGAAGAATAATAAACGCGTAGAGCAAATAGCCGAGGGCGTAGCGCACGGAGCAAGGAGCATGGTTGTGCCAGGTAAAGCCCGTGAAAGGAGCACGGATTTTCCATGAACTCATAAAATAGTTGGTGGGTTAATAACAAAAATTATAATTTTACAGAATTGAAAAAAACATAATTAATAAGTATAGAAATGAAAAAAAGGATTAAGATCAAAGATTTGTTGGAATCAACCGATTTTGGAAAAGAAATCAATGTAAAGGGTTGGGTCAGAACAAAAAGGGGAATTAAAACCATTGCATTTATAGCATTAAATGATGGTTCAGTTATTCATAATATCCAGGTTGTTGTTGATATTACAAAATTTGATGAAAAAACCGTTAAATTTATTACCACCGGTTCGTGTATTGGTGTAACAGGAATACTTACAGAGTCGCAAGGCAAAGGCCAGGCTGTTGAAATTCAGGCAAATGAAATAGAAGTATACGGTACGGCTGATCCGGCGAGCTATCCTTTACAAAAGAAAGGACATACGTTGGAGTTTTTAAGGGAAATTGCTCATTTACGACCCCGAACCAACACTTTTGGGGCAGTATTAAGGATAAGGCATGCCATGTCGTTTGCCACTCACAAATACTTTAACGATAAAGGTTTTTATTATATCCATTCGCCTATTATTACCGGATCTGATGCTGAAGGGGCAGGAGAAATGTTCAGGGTTACGATTCTTGATGATAAAAATCCTCCATTGAAAGAAGACGGAACGGTTGATTACAACCAGGATTTTTTTGGCAAGGAGACCAATCTTTCGGTTTCCGGTCAGTTAGAAGCCGAACTGACCGCTCTGGCATTATCGGAAGTATATACTTTTGGACCTACTTTCAGAGCGGAAAATTCAAATACCCCCCGTCATCTTGCTGAATTCTGGATGATTGAACCCGAAATGGCTTTTTATGATATTCATGATAATATGGACCTGGCTGAGGAGCTTTTAAAATTCCTGATCAGCTATGTACTTGAGTATTGTTCTGAAGATCTTCGGTTTTTAAATAACTTTTATGATAATGATTTGATTAGCAGGCTTAAGTTTATCGTGGAAAACAAGTTTGTTCGGGCAGTCTATTCCGAAGCAGTTGAAATACTATTGAATTCCGGTCAGAAATTTGAATTTCCGGTAAAGTGGGGATTGGATCTGCAAGCTGAACATGAACGGTATTTAGTAGAAAAACATTTTAAAAAGCCAGTGATCCTGACTGATTATCCGAAAGAAATCAAAGCCTTTTACATGAAACAGAATGATGATGGAAAAACAGTCCGGGCTATGGATGTGTTATTTCCGAAAATAGGTGAAATTATCGGAGGATCGCAGAGGGAAGAAAATTATGATCGTTTATACAGCAGGATAAAGGAATTGAATATCGTGGAGGATGAACTATGGTGGTATCTGGAAACAAGGAAGTTTGGAACTGTATTTCACAGTGGTTTTGGGCTGGGATTTGAGAGAATGATCTTGTTTATGACGGGTTTGGGAAATATCCGTGATGTTATCCCATTTCCGAGGACTCCCAGAAATGCAGAATTTTGATTATTGTGCCTCGTTTCTGGTCGGTATCGTATATGTTTCGTGGCACAAATTATTTAGATGTTTTTTATTAATTTTATTTAAAATTGCAGATGGATAATTATTCATTGTTACAAGGTTAATCGGGTAAGAAAATGTTAAAGCAGAGATTACAGCAAAAATTATTGCAGAAACTTTCACCCCAGCAAATCCAAATGATCAAGTTGCTGGAGATTCCAGCCATTCATCTTGAACAGAGGATAAAAAAGGAGTTGGAAGAAAATCCGTTATTGGAAGTTGGAGAAGAAAATGAAGAGGAAAGCAATAATGAAAGCGAAGTTACGGAAGAAACGATTAATGAGGAAGGAGATGAATTATCGTTGGAAGATTACATGAATGCAGAGGATATCCCATCCTATAAGCTATCAGCAAGGAACTATTCAAAGAGTGAAAGGCAGGCTGAAATTCCTTTCTCGATTGGTTCAACTTTCCATGATTTTCTTGAAAATCAAATGGGGTTGAGGGTATTAACCGAAGAACAGAAAACGCTTGCCGCCTATGTTTTGGGAAATATTGATGAAGACGGATATTTACGGCGAAAAATTGAGAATATTGTTGATGATCTGGGTTTTTCCCAGAATATTGTAACCACTGAAGAAGAACTTCAAAAGATCCTGCGGATTGTTCAGGATTTTGATCCTCCCGGAGTGGGAGCAAGAGATCTGCAGGAATGCTTATTGTTGCAGATTGAGAGGAAAGACCTGGAAATTCCTGTTATTAAACTGGCCAGGCAGATCCTGAAATATTATTTTTCTGAATTTACAAAGAAGCATTACGAGAAGATACTTACCCGTATGAACATATCGGAGGAGGAACTAAAAGAAGCAATAAATGAAATACTTAAGCTAAATCCCAAACCCGGAAGTTCCTTCAGTGATCCCCTGAACAAAACAACTCAACATATCATTCCCGACTTTATACTTGAAAACAAGGATGGAGAGTTGGAATTGAGTCTGAATTCAAAAAATGTACCCGAATTGAGGATCAGTCGGACGTACAGCGACATGCTGGAATCGTTTCAAGCTAACAGGAATAATCAGACCAGGGAAGATAAAAATACTGTAAGCTTTGTAAAACAGAAGCTTGATTCGGCAAAATGGTTCATTGATGCCATTAAACAGAGACAAAACACCCTGTTGCTAACTATGAATGCAATCATCAACTTCCAGAGGAAATACTTTATCGATGGGGATGAAACCAGGCTAAAACCCATGATTTTAAAGAATATTGCAGAGAAGACAAATCTTGATATTTCAACCATTTCCAGGGTTGCAAATAGTAAATACATCCAAACTCATTTTGGCATATTTACATTAAAATATTTCTTTTCCGAGGGCTTGCAAACGGATTCCGGTGAAGAGATTTCGACAAGGGAAATAAAGAAAATATTGGAAGAATGTGTTGAAAATGAAGTAAAACGAAAACCGCTCACCGATGAAAAACTTGCAAATATCCTTAGGGAAAAAGGATACCTGATTGCACGAAGAACGGTAGCCAAATACCGTGAACAACTGGGAATTTCCGTTGCCCGGTTAAGAAAGGAACTTTAATTTGCAAAGGAATATCTTTGCACGAATGATTTCCCGATGCAGAGGACTTTAGCCAATATTATATCGATCTTGTTCCATCCCATGTTTATGCCAACATACGGGATACTTATTCTGTTTAATTCGGGCACATTCCTTACCTATTTGCCTTTTGAATATAAACGATTGATATTCATCATTGTATTGGTTAACATAGCGATTTTGCCAATGAGCCTGGTTCCTTTATACCTTTACCAAAAGATGATTAGTACTATCCACATGAGTAGTAACCGTGAACGGATAATTCCACTGCTTGTGAGCACCCTTTTGTTTTATTTTGCCTATTATCTTGTTAACCGGTTGAATATTCCCCATTTGATAAAATCGTATATTCTGGCAGGCGCCGTTGCTGCGTTTATAGCTTTTCTGATATCATTCAAATGGAAAATTTCTGTCCATATGATGGGAATTGGTGGTTTATTCGGTGCCGTTATAGTGATTTCATCCCGGTTGATGGTAGACCTGAAGTTTTACTGGGTAACAATTATTATTATTGCAGGTTTGACAGGGTTCGCACGTTTACGGTTAGATTCCCATAATCCCCTTCAGGTGTATATTGGTTTTGGGATAGGGTTAATTTCTGTAGCAGGTGTATTGCTTATAAAATGACCGTTTCCAGGTTTTCAAGTTGTTTTTCCAGAAGAGTTGTATTATGCTTTATTGTCGGAGACTTTAGTTTTTTAAATTTTTCAAGTCCTTTTTTAATATCGAGTTGCCCTTGTTCCATACAAATAAAAAGTTTTCGGCTATTCATATAGTTTCTCAAATATTCCTGTTCGGTTTGTCCCGGTGTTGGTATAATAAGTGCAGGTTTCCCCAAAACAACCACGTCAATAATGATGGAATAGCCCGATCGGCAAATTACAAAGTCAGAATGAAGAATATGGAATTTAAGATCTTCCGGTTACAGATGGGATACTTCGGTTATCCGACCCCATTCATTGGATGTGGTTTTGATCCCCGGTTTTCCCCTTACCACCAGGGATTTTTTGTTTAATTGTTGCAATTGGCCAAGAATCTTCTCTTCAAGTATAGTACGCTGTGGTTCCGGCCCGGATAATATGACAACAATTTCGTAGGTAGGGTTATTGGATTTAAAATTAACCTTCAAAAGAAACCTGGACATTACACCGATAAATACAGCGTTTGACGGCAATGGATATTTATGTGAACGTTCTCCTGAAAGATTGCTTTCGGTTTCTTCATCAGGAATCCAGCAAAGACCGTATCTTCGGATGCTTGCCTTATGGATCAGGTAAACAGGGTATTCGAAAGCACTTAGGACTTTTGGAAACTTAATATTTATCTGATGGGTGATATAAATTGATTTTGTTTTCCTGTTCCACAAGCCAAAACGGTTATCTGAAATAACAAAATCAATATTGTGTCTTTGAATCACCTGTTTTAGTTTTTGATGCTCCCGAAGGATACTTATTAGAATTTCAGGAAGATTAAAAAAGATTTTGAGAGTCAGAAGTGTCTGTTTCGAATATCCGAGTGTAAATGAAGGGAATTTTATCCGGGGTAGTTCAGGGAATTCCGTACGCAACAAAGCAAGTGGAAGATTATCGGTACCAATAATGATATTATATCCCTTTTCTTTTAGTTTGTAAATAAGATAGATATCCCTGCTTGCATGTCCCAGACCCCAATCCGGAGGGCAAATCAGTATTGTTTTGGAAGTATTAATAATATTTTGTTTTTCTGAAACTACGCATTTCTTACGTATCGGAATTTATTCTCCATGGGAGTCCTTTTCCCAAAGGGATCCCCTTGGGAGGACAAATTATATCTAATTAGAGCCTGCCTATAATATATAAAAATTGCATAAACTATGAAATCCCAAATCTCAAATAAATCCCAATATCTATAAATAACAAATTTTCAACTTACTCAAAAAGGCGATAAATGAAGGTGCCTGTGAGCGAAATATTTCTGATGTATTTTTCTCATTTAAGAAAACTCCGGGAATAATTTGAGATGATTGTACAATATTTACTGTATTGTACGGTTGTAATCTACCTTAATATCAAAAACATCAACATGCTTTGACCATTTACCTCTCTTCTTTTTATGATATAGTATTGAGCCTTTTATATGTGTGACCTTTGGATCGGTTAATATTTTGGAGATTTTATAAATGCTATCCTGCCCGGTCTTTTCAATTTTAATTTTCTGAAACGGGTCACGAAACCCATACTTCGACTCGTCATTATACCAATAATAAATGAATACCGATGGATTCACTGATTTATCGTCCTTATACATTTTAATCCTGGCACTTAAAGAATAGGTTCCCGTACCATAAACCCGGATATTAAAATCAATTTGTTCCTTTTCTCCATCTCGAGGCAAATGCCATTCTCTTTTGCGATTCCAGAGGTTACGACTCATTTGACGGGCTGCTTCTTCGGTATATCTTGCATGGCCAATAATTCTTCCCTCCATTTTGCTTAATTCACTGATCACCAATTCATAAATTTCGTTCAGTTCATTCGGTTTGCTTGAATAAAAGTTAAAGGTTTTATTAAAATCCTCTTTTTCGAAACCGTGTTTATTAATTACATCGATGTAGTTGCTGATGGAATCCCTGCCCGGATATTTTTTTCTCACTTTTGAGAGGATCAGCAGTCCTTCAGAGAGATGAATATCAACCAGCAACGGCACTAAATCTTCTTCCGGAATTATATTCGAACGTTTTATTCGCTTTTCCGGATTGCTACAAGCAAATTGTAGAATAAGGAGAGAAGCGATAACTATGGAAATGTATTTCATGCTTCGAAATTACGATTTTTCGCGTAAATTGATTCATTAAAGATATCAAATCTTCGCTAGTGCGTGAAAGTGTAGCCTCATTGATTTAACGGGGATCAATCAAAAATTTCCCGGATATATAACGTACCGGGTACCATGCAGCCATGTACCCGATGAACAAGACCGTCAGGAAGACATAGATAAAATCAGGGAGCTCTATATAAACCGGATATGTATCAATTACAAAGGAGTCACTTCCCTGGATTTTAATTAATCCGAAGTGTTGTTGGATCCAACAAATAATTGTTCCTGTCATTAATCCGAGAATGGCCCCCAGAATTGAAATCATCCAGCCTTCTAAAAGAAAGATCTTTCGCAATACCGACAAGTTTGCTCCCAGACTTCGTAAGGTATCGATGTCCTTCTTTTTTTCAATGATCAACATGGTTAAAGAACCGATCACATTAAATGACGCGATAATTAAAATAAAGGTAAGTATCAGGAAAATAGCCCATTTTTCTGATTTCATGATTTTGTACAGCAATTCCTGCTGCTCAAACCGGTTTTTTACTTCATAACCGGTTCCAAGGTATTTTTTAATTTCTTCCTGTATTTTATCCTTGTTGAAACCCGGATCGAGTTTTAATTCAATTGCACTAACCTCATTTGAGTAATCCAGTAAATCCCTTGCAAAGTCAATCGGGACGATAATATACCTGGAATCAAAATCCTGCTGGATTGCAAAGATCCCGGAGGGGAATATATATTTCCGGTTAAACGTTTTTTCGGGGTTTAATGAGACTTTTTGAGTTCTTTTTGGAACATAGATGTTTATAGGGGTGATGAAGTTCAGTCCAACGGCTAAATTCAGTGCAACTCCCTGACCAATTACCGCATAGTTGTTTTTATTTTCTTTTAAAATAAACTCACCATCGATAATCATACTGTCAATGCCGCTCATGTTTATAAATTCATCGCTAACGCCCTTTACAGTGACGATGTATTGTCTGTCATCGTATTTTAGCAGTGCATTTTCCTCGATGATCTCTGACATATAAAGAACTCCCTTAAGCTTCTTCAGGTTTTGAATCCTTTCAACGCCGGATGAAAATGTTTTACCTTCTTTTATGGTGATTTTTATATCAGGATCAAAGGAATTGAATAAGGATTGAATCAGGTTATCGAATCCGTTAAATACTGATAAAATAACAATTAAAGCCATTGTTCCTATGGAGACGCCAACTACCGAAATTGCAGAAATAATATTTATAACATTCCTTGATTTCTTTGCGAAAAGATATCTCTTTGCTATATAAAAGGAGAAATTCAAATTAACCCGGTTAATTATAAAAAGTTAAAGTTATAAACTTCGTTCGGAACAGAAAAGGAATCGATACCTAAAAGAAAGAAGGCCTCTGACCAGGACTTTAACCGGCACCTTCCCGGGAACTCCAGGACGTTCTGTCAATTAAACCACAGAGACCTTCAGTAGTTGGGAATAAATAAATAAATTTTAGCAAAAATAAGAATTATTTCCAAGCTTTGACGATCAATCCTGTACCAGTTTTATGCATTTTATTAACATCGATCCAATTCAATAAACAGGAAAAGGGAAAAGTGATCAGGTAATAGAAGGGTAAAACCAGGAAAAACAGTTTATGTATACCGAGGAGTAAAATTGGATATTTCATTGATAGTTTCCAGGATATTATACCAGGCAAACCATAGGTATAGGAAACATCAACTTTTGAATAACCGGCAGTCAGCAACTTCTTTTCAATGTCAAGTATGTTATATCCATTCCTGACATGTTCCTCAATAAATGATTCTTCTCCTTCGTGGCGAACATCTGAACCACCCTGATCGGAAGGGGTGGATATCAGGAGTAATCCGTTTGATTTAAGTGATCGGTAAAAATTTTTAAATACGGTTCTGTCGTCAAGGATATGCTCCATTACATCAACCGACAGGATCAGATCATAGGTTTCTTCCTTTTTGTATTTTGTAAGATCCGCCTCTTCAAAGCTTACCGTAATTTTTGATTTTCTTTTGTTAAAAAAGCGGATACAATCCTCGATTTGTTCTTTGTTAATATCAATAGCTTTAATTTTCCAGTTTGGCGAAAGCAACGAGAGATAATAGGTATATTGTCCAAAACCTGCTCCTGCATCCAGAATTTCAGCTTTATCTCTCTTTATTTTCCTGAATTTCCTGATTTCCCTTTTGATATACCATGCCCTTAGCAACAGGATATCCAGCAATTTATAAAAAAGTATTCTGGTGAAAGAAGATTGATTGAAAGCGTTTCCGAGGATTCGCTTTATGGAATCGTATTGCATATCAGAAAATCAGGGTTTGAGCAGATTCTCAATGTTTTCAACATAATCAAGGGTGTCATCGATATAAAAATAGATTTCAGGAATGGTTCTTAGTTGATACCGGACTCTTTTTCCAAGTTCATGCCTGATTTTTTTTACATCTTCAGATATAGTCTCAATGACCTCCTGTTTATTCTTTGAGGGGAAAATGCTCAGGAATACTTTAGCATGAGAGAGATCGGGAGTTACTCTAACCACAGTGACGGTAATCATACTTCCCCGGGCAAATATTTGTCCTTCCCGTTGAAAAACATCCCCAAGTTCTTTCTGGATTAGCCTTGCAACTTTCTTTTGACGTGTCGATTCCATACTGGCTTTTCTCTATCGGTTATCTATTACAAAGGTATAATATTTAATGTTTGTAACTAATCAGTCGGCAGTCGGCAAGAAAGTAAATAACAATCAAACAATTAGAAATTAAAAAAATTGTAACTAATCAGTGTATTCCGGGGAAAGGAAACAGACTGTCATAAAATGTAATATGTTACCTGCCAACCGGCAGGCTGGTATGTTAATTGTTATATGTTAATTGTTAGATTCTGTGCACTGGATACTAGTTTTAATACTCTAATCTAAATAAAAGGCTATGCTCCATAATCTTGTTTGTTTTTTAATTTTGCAACCTACTTGTCTGACCACTAAGATGTTCAAATTTATTATTATATCTCATTATTATCATAATATTTTAAATCTAATTATAAAGTTAAACAGTAGTAGTGGTCTGACGAGTATCAAAAAAATGATGAATAATACGATATTTGGCTAACATTTTATAGTTTTGTAAAAATTAAGGAAAAGTATGGATATTATTGTCAGTGGCATCAGGTCGACAGGTAATTTACATCTTGGAAATTATTTTGGTGCGATAAAGAATTTTGTGAAAATGCAACATAAAAATCATTGTTATTTTTTTATTGCTGATTTTCATTCTTTAACTACCCATCCAACACCTGACGATTTATACGAAAAAACAAAACAGGTTTTATCCGAGTATATTGCATGTGGTATTGATCCGGAAGTCGCAACCATTTATTTGCAAAGCGATCTGCCGGAAGTAGCTGAATTATACCTGCTTCTTAATATGAATGCCTATGTGGGTGAACTGGAAAGAACCACCACCTTTAAGGAAAAGGTCAGGTTACAACCAAACAATGTGAATGCCGGGCTTTTAACGTATCCTGTTCTGATGGCCGCTGATATTATTATTCATAAAGCGGTTAAAGTTCCGGTGGGCAAGGATCAGGAGCAAAATCTTGAAATGACAAGAAGATTCGCAAGACGCTTTAATCATATGTATAAGGTAGATTACTTTCCGGAACCTGTTCCATATAATTTTGGTGAGTCCCTGATTAAGATCCCTGGTTTGGATGGTAAGGGAAAGATGGGGAAGTCAGAAGGAAACGGAATATTTCTTTCTGAAGACCCGGAATCAATCAGCCAAAAAGTAATGCGCGCGGTTACCGATAGTGGACCAACCCGGAATAACCAGGAAATGAGTGAACCGGTAAAAAATCTTTTTACCCTTATGACTGTTGTTTCGGAATCCGGTACGGTAGAATTTTTCCGCAACAAATATAACAATTGCGAGATCCGTTATGGAGAAATGAAACAACAATTGGTTGATGATATTATTCTGTTTACCAAGCCTTTTAGAGAAAAAATACTTGACATTTCATCCAATGAAAATTATTTAAGGAAAGTAGTAAGAGAGGGGGCTGAAAAAGCCAGGGAAAGTGCAGCAAAAACAATAAGAGATGTACGGAAGATTATTGGTTTTAAATCGTTTTGATTTTCTACCAAAAAGCCGGATTTTGTTTATTTCTTCATAAAAAAAAGCCAGGTGATTCACCTGGCTGCCCTGAAATTTTATTCAAGTATATGTTAAGATTGCCGATTGGTTTATGAAGAGCAAATAGTGTGCCAAAAAATTAATACTAATTTACTTTTCGGGCTCTTTTAAATTCTTTTGTGCGGTCGAACAGGTAACGGTAGGTTGTATGGGTTTTCCGGATTTTGGCTCCCACCCTTTCAGCAACACGCATCATGGTTGGATTAAAATCACCAATCCAGTTCATTTCCATCTCCTTGTAAGGGAATTTGGAACTGAGCGCTATTTTGCTGAAAGCGATCACCAGGGCACCTTCAACTCCTTTTCCCTGATGTTCCGGTATTACTCCGTAAATTAAGGCCAAAACCTTTGAACAGGATTTTTTAATTTTTCTGTAATAGAAGAATTTAATTTTACCGATCAGGTTAAGCTTTCCATTCAGGTGTTTTATGATTTGATTTATTTCAGGAAGCATGAGAAAAAATGCAATAGGTTCATTGTTGTAATAACCAAACCAGAACAAATGTTCTTCGAAAATGGGTTTTATGCTGTTCAGTATGGCTTTAGCGCTCATATTAGTCATTTTGTTCATGCCGGGAAATTTAGCCCAGGCTTTATTATATATGATGCGAAATTCATCCGCGATAACATCCATTTTTTTTCTGTTGCTGTGACGAAAGGTATACTTGGGATTTTTGAAGACACGTTCAGCCACGTTACGTAAAGCATCATCAAATCCTTCACCAGTTATTGGGGTGTGATACGTATACTGGTTAAAGTAATTCTTAAAACCATAAGCCTCGAACAGATCCTTGTAATAAAGAAAGTTATATGGCATGCAATAATTCGGTTCGTAAAAACCATCAACCTGTAAACCCCACCACCTGTCGCGATCACCGAAATTTATCGGGCCATCCATTGCTTCCATGCCCTTTTCCTGTAACCATTCTTTGCATTCATTAAAAAGCATAAAAGCAGCATTTTTGTCATTGATGCACTCAAAAAAGCCCGTCCCCCCGGTAGGTTGATCATTATTTTTAGCTGTCTTTCGGTTAATAAACGCTGCTATTCTTCCTATGGTTTTATTTGCTTCGTTTTTAAGTATCCATCGAATGGCTTCACCGTGACGAAAATATTTGTTTTTTTTCGGGATAAAAACGCTTTCAATATCCTGATCAAGCGGACGTATCCAATTCTTTTCGTTCTTATATAAAAACACCGGCAGGTTCAAAAATTCCCGGATCGTCTTTTCATCTTTAACTTCAATAATTGTAAGGTCCTTCTTCATTCCAGTTTTGAATTGTTACTAATAAGATAAAGATTTTAATAAGTCCTAAAGTAAAAAAAAAAAATAATTAGCCTGTTATGCGGTTAAACCATTTTAAAAATTTTTTATAACCACATTCAATTTCAATTATTTTTTCCCGGATTTGACCATTCGAGTAGAATTCGAGCCACGTTTGTTGCCTGGCCGGTAATCATTTTTAATGTACTCATAAGTTCAAGATGAATTTCACTACTTTCAATAGATTTCCCAACATCTTCTTTTAGCCTGGAAAAATGCATTCGCTCGAGTTCAATAGCCAGATGGCGATATTGTTTGTATTTGGCTTTCATAGCTTTAGCTTTTTCAAGGTTCACATCCCGAAATACCTCAATGGCACGACTAATCTGTTTCTGAGTCTTTACATGATAATCCATGAGCTCCTTTTTCCCGGCATCTGAAAATTCAAGTTTATTTAAAGCCCAATCTTTAGCTTTTGGGATCAGATTTTTAGAGATCAGGTCTGCCATTTGTTCGAATTCGTTAACCGTGTAAATGATTTGAAATGCTTCCTGAACTCTTGCTTCAAAGATATCTTGTTGTGTGATTTTAATTAAATAGCGTTTTATTTCATCCCTGAGAAAATTGACCTTTTCTTCTTTCATTTCAATTTCATCTAAAATACTGGTTTCCTTCACAAAAAAAGGTAAAATGATATCGCTTACCATATCCTGAACGTTTTGTCCCATTCGGATCACCTCTTGTTTTGCCAGGTTCAGAGCAAGTGTTGAATTGTGTATATACTTTTCTTCAAGGTATTTTACCTTGAAGGGAACTTTCTCCGGTTCTTTTTCTTTTGGGACCAGTTTATTAACAAGTTTGGCAAACAGGGATGTAAAAGGTAATGCGGCGATGGTGAGGGTGACATTAAAAACAGTATGTGCATTTGCAATTTGACGTGGCAGGACATGTGCAAGCAGGTTCACTTCTTCCAGGCCGGGAGGGCCCTTTGGGGAAATATTTTGTATGAATTGCGCGAAATCAGGGATCCACCATACAAATAATAAAACACCAATAACTTTGAAAAATGTATGAGCCAATGCTACTTTTTTGGCTTCCCTGTTGGTATTTAAACTAGCCAAAATGGCCGTGACAGCCGTACCTAAATTTGCTCCCAGTAATAAGGGGATAGCTGCTTCAAGACTCAATAAGCCCTGGGTTCCAAGTACAATAAGTATTCCGACAAATGCACTGCTGCTTTGGATTAATGCCGTGAATAACATACCTATTAAAATACCAATAAACGGATTCTCCAGTTTAAGCAATTTTTCAATAAACGGTTCATGTGATCGAAGGGGTACCATTGATTCCGACATGATATGCATTCCGAAAAATAAAATACCAAAGCCTAAAATAGTCCTTCCGATGTTTTTCAATCTTGATCCTTTGGAAAGAAATTGTACGGCAAATCCAACCCCTATCATTAAAAGTGAATAATCGGTTAATTTACAGGCAATCAATTGGGCGGTAACAGTAGTTCCGATATCTGCACCGAGTATGATTCCGAGACTTTGCGCGAATTGCATTAATCCGGATTGGACGAAGCTGACCAGCATTACAGTTGTAGCACTGCTGCTTTGAATCACCATAGTTACAAATGCACCAACCCCAACAGCAATCAAACGATTGTGTGTTAAGCTACTTAGAAGAGACCGCATTTTATCTCCGGCTGCTTTCTGCAAGCCATCACTCATCATCTTCATTCCAAGCAGGAATAAACCTAAACCGCCGGCTAACCCAATAATCAGCATAAAGATCCAATTGGATCTTCGGGCATGAATTTTAAAAATCAAAACATTTTCTTGATAATTTCCCCTGATTTTAGCGGAAATTTCATATTCTCCCTCTTCAGATCCCAGTATTATATATGTTTTTGCTATTCCGGTACTATCAGAGTAAACAACCGGGTTTTGAATAAGAAAACCTTTAACATTTGGTGGTGTTGAAACCGTTTCAAAATATACAGGGAAACTCACGACGGGTTGCATATCCTGATCCATTACCTTAACCCGTAGTGGTTTCTCTGTTTTGAGTTTTACAATTTGATATTGATTATCGCCGGAGAAATTGAGCACACCGGCTGAAACAGGCTTTACAATTTTTATTTCTTTCTCTTCTTGCTGATTCCCGGCTATACAAAACGGCTGAGAAACGAGAATAAATAAAAATGCCAAAAGCGGACTGTATTTTAGTACTTTACTCAACTTTCGTATGAAACTTAAAAGATTTCCGGATATTTTTTATAAAAATACGATTTGTTTTATCCAATTCCAATGCTCTAAAGGGATCTTCATGGGGCAGGCTTCAAGTCGTCTGACGAGAATTTACAAGCTAATTCTCAAAGCAAACATCAGGTTCCTTCCCGGAGCAACAATTCCGGAAGAATAGGGGCGATACCTGTGGTCTAAGATGTTATCGATACTTGTGTTCAGAACAAGTTTGGAATTTAATTGATAAGACATTTTGAGGTTAAGTGTATACCATGAAGGTGAATACGGTTTTCCGTTATCATCTTTGGCATAAATATGGATTTTGGATTGTTCGGAAGGAGCAATGAATTTGTTTGATCTTTCACCGTTAAACAAAAGATAAAATTCAGTTTGCAATTTTTCGGTATGAAGCTTAACCCCTGCAGAACCAAACATTGGGGGTACATGCCGGAGTGGAATACCTTCCTGATCTTCCCCACGGGTATAGGTTAGATTGGTCTTAAACGAAATGTGGCGGGTAATATTTGTTTTGCAAGAGAAACTTCCCCCATAAATAAAAGCCCTGTTGGCATTAACTACTGCATAAACTTTGCTTAATTCACCATCATAGACGATTGAATCCATACCATTAAATAAAAACTCTCTTCTTACCATTGCATTATTTAGTATGGTATAGAAACCGGTTAGCTCGAAATACAATATGTCCTCAACTTTTTTTACAATACCCAGGTCCAGGTTATAAACATATTCAGAGTGAAGGTCTTTATTGGGCACAACCACATTTCCGGGTTCGGAGTCGAAAATTTTAGCCATATCATCCAGGTTCGGGGCACGGAAACCCGTGGAAAAATTAAGATTAACCTGCCATTTTTCACCAGGGTGGAATACAATTCCGAATGAACCATTTACTGCTCCGGTACTAAGGTCAATCTGATCGAAGTGGAAATGATAATATGAAGTATCAAGAAAGGTTGAGTGAAGGGATACATTATTATAACGGATCCCGGTATTGAAGGTCAGATATTCGGAGAGGTTATATTTATAACTGGAATAGGCAGCAACAGCAACATAAAGATTCTTCCCATCAGGATACCTTGTGGGCGCCTGAGTTATTATACCGGTAAAAATATCTTTTTTATGGGCGGTGGATTTAACATTATTGTAAATTGCCTCCAGACCATAATAAACAGTGGCATTTTCTTTTATTTTTTTATCGAAATCTGCATTGACCGAGAGAGCATCGACGTTTTCGGTCCGGTTTCTGAGTTCCGGTTTCGCAAATTTACGATCATGCCTGCTTTCTTCGAATTCCTGAAAAGCCAGAACGATTTTTGTTTCATTAAAAAGCCTGCATGCTCTGTCATAACTGACATTCAGGGTATGCATCGTCCATTTCTGCGGCCCGTAATACCATTCCCCGTATTTGAGGGTTTTTTCCTTATATTCTATCAAACGGTCATACCTTGGAACATCAGACAATTTTGAAAAAAGAAAAGAATAAGATATATCAATATACTCATCAGGCCGGAATCGGATTTTATGCATCAGGTTTATTTGATTGTAGCCGGTAATTTTCTGTATGTCAGGATCTTCATTGGCAAATACAGTATCGTTCCCTTCAATATTTACGGCATATTCAAGACGTTTATAATCTGGGTTTCTTAAAGACCCCATTTTCAGGTCCCCAAATTCAGAATATGTAATGCTGGTTAAATAAGCCCATTTATCCCATCCAAGATTAAAATCCAAATGACCGGTTTTTTCGTTGTTCGCGGAAGAGTAGCGTGTCAGGGCGTTGGCCGAGATTGAAAATTTATGACCGGTAGAAAGGATTGGCCTTTTGGTGTGGAAGTTCATAACACCCCCCAGGGCATCGCTTCCATACACTACCGATCCGGGACCGAAAATAATTTCAGAACTTTCGATAATATTCGGATCGAGTGAAATTACATTATGAAGGTTGCCGCTTCGGTAAATCGCGTTGTTCATTCTGATGCCATCGATGACAAGGAGAACTGAATTCGCGGCAAAACCCCTGATCATAGGACTGCCACCTCCCATTTGGCTTTTTTGAATGAATACTTCATTTGATGAACCGATTAAATCGGCTGCCGTTTGGGGATTGTGAAATTGAATATCGGATTCAAAAATTGATTTTATTTTATTGGGAATTTCACTTTTATTCTGTTCCCATTTGCTGGCTGAAATAACGAACTCTTCCAACATCCTGATATATCTTCTAAGAAATACCCTGTGGTTCATCAATTCCAGTTCTTTCTTCGTAAATACTTCTTTGTGGTATGAAGGATGTTGGAAATAAATAGTATCCTTATTTCCGAATTTTTCAAGTTTTGCCAGCCCGTTTTTATCCGATATAACCGATTTGGTTCCTGTAAGGTTAAAAAGTGCAACACCTTCAATTGGTTTGCCGGTTGACAGATCAATAATTTGTAAGATCTGGGCGTTGAGGATCAGTGGTAATAACCAAAATACTCCAAAAAACAGAACGAATGTAAATCCCCGGTTTTTCAATGTTCAACTTATATAGAGTCTTTTTACACAATTATTGAGAATCGCTTTTAATATCCTGAAAAGGAATTGACAAATATTTATTTGAATTAGAAATCCACCTTCTTTGATGGTGGTTATGTTCTTTTTTTGTTATACATGATAATAAAAATTGGAATGCTGGAATGCTGGAATAATGCAGGGTTATTAATATGTTTTTCATCCATTATTCCATCCTTCCATTATTCAGTGCCTAATGGGTGCAATTCAAAGCCACCTTCTTAGAGGGTGGATTTTTACTATTGTGTAGTTATTTAAACGCTGTCGGATGTTTCCACCCGACAGTTTTAGTGTTCGAGATATCCGCAAAAATCATTCCAAAGCAAAGATAATAATGATTGTTATGTAGACATTATTTGCATAAATAAATATTCTTTTCCGTGTAAAATTTATTTCCTACTTTTATACGCAGTTACTTCATTCTTAGTTTATGT
>JAUWBB010000091.1 GCA_030605195.1 Bacteroidota bacterium | reverse complement strand
CAATTGTTTTGTTCTTGGAGAACAACAGTATGGTCTTGCCAAACCTTTTAAATCGGTTGTTGGATTGGCCATAGGAACAGGTCTTGGTTCAGGCATAATAATAAACAATCAACTTTATTCAGGTAATAATTGCGGAGCCGGCGAAATAGGGTATTTACCTTACCGGGATGAAAATTTTGAATACTATTGTAGCAGCAGTTTTTTTGAATTAAAGCATAATACCACTGCCTTAAAGGCTTATCAAGATGCATTAGATGGAAATTCAAAAGCATTCAATATATGGAATGAATTTGGGTTACATATTGGGAATGCTGTTAAAGCGGTTTTATATTTTTACGATCCGGAAGCGATTATCTTAGGAGGATCGATCACGAAAGCATATGAGTTTTTTGCAGGTGAAATGAGAAAAGCTTTGGTTGACTGTTATTTTCCTGAATCTATTAAAAGACTTAAAATTCTCCGATCTCAAAATGAAAATATCACACTATTGGGAGCTGCAGCATTAGTACACTAAAGAAATCTAATCGTAAAGCATTCGATAGAATATGTATTTGTTCTAACCCTGATTAAAAAAATAAAATTATGAAACGTAGTGCATTAATTGTAATCTTAATTCTTTTAATATTTTTTGTAATCTCATTTTTAACCAATATTCTTGGTCCAATAATTCCTGATATTATTGATAGTTTCGGTCTTAGTATTGGATTGGCTGGTTTTTTGCCCTTTTCATTCTTTTTGGCTTATGGTGTAATGTCTATTCCAGCAGGAATATTAATAGAAAGGTATTCGGAAAAACCCATCTTACTATTTGCATTTTTTATTGCTTTTTTGGGGGCGTTATTATTTGCATTATTTCCCAAATTTCATGTGGCATTAATATCACTATTTTCTATCGGCATTGGTATGGCCATGTTGCAGGTTGCTATTAATCCCTTACTCCGGCAAGCTGGAGGTGAGGGGAATTTTGCATTTTATTCTGTTCTGGCACAGTTGGTTTTTGGTTTAGCATCCTTTCTGAGTCCCCAGTTGTATAGTTATCTTGTACTGAATGTGCATACTGAAAATACTTCTTTTATAATTAAAATGTTGAATCATTTAGTTCCTGAAAATCTGGAATGGATTTCACTATATTGGGTATTTACAATAGTTGTTTTGCTTATGATATTAATAATCCGGTTTGTTAAATTTCCCAAAGTGGTTCGTTTAGAGGATGAAAAGATACAAACCGGGGCTGCTTTTAAAGATTTGCTAAGAAATAAATATGTAATTCTATTCTTTATAGGCATATTTGCTTATGTTGGAACTGAACAGGGTATTGCTAATTGGACTTCAAAATTTCTTCAAATGTATCATGATGTCGATCCTGCTACGAAAGGCGCTGATGCAATTTCATATTTCTGGGGCTTGCTTACTGTTGGCTGTATACTTGGATTACTGTTATTAAAGTTATTTGATTGCAGAACCATTTTAATTGCTTTTACTTCCGGCGCACTAATTTCATTAACTTTTGCATTGTTTGGCCCTGTGCAGGTAGCCTTTTATGCATTCCCTCTTACCGGATTTTTCGCTTCGGTAATGTGGTCTGTAATATTTTCACTGGCCCTGAATTCTGTCGCCCATCACCATGGGACATTTTCAGGTATTCTTTGTACAGGTATTATGGGTGGGGCATTAGTCCCTTTAATAATAGGCGGACTTGGAGAATTGATTGGCTTGCGTCTTGGCATGTTTTTCCTGTATATTACCCTGGGATATATTTTTAGTATTGGTATTTGGGCAAAACCATTAATAAATAATGTTACAATTAATATTCGTATTAAAGATTTCTTTAGAAAAACCAAAAACTAACTTAAAGGAGAATTTATCATGAACACAAATTTTTTTCAGGCTATTCGCCTGGTATTTATCATTCTGCTCATTTGTCCATCGTTGACTTTTGCGCAGGAACTTGAGCATATCCAGCTATTGGAACCACAAACGGACGGCGGCCGGCCCCTGATGCAGGTGTTGAAGGACAGAAGTTCTTCCCGCGAATTCAGTGATGAGAAGCTGCCCATGCAGGTGCTTTCCGATATGCTTTGGGCGGCATTTGGAGTAAATCGCCAGGAATCAGGAAAGCGTACTGCACCTTCGGCAAATAACAGGCAGGAAATGGATATTTACGTTGCAACTGCTGAAGGACTTTACCTTTATGATGCAAAAACACACATGCTAATGCCGGTTCTGGCAGAGGATATCCGCGCTAAAACCGGAACTCAGCAGTTTGTGCAGGAAGTGCCTGTAAACCTTGTCTATGTATCGGATTTCTCAAAGATGGGTGATGCGGAAGAAAGTCAAAAGTATATCACTTCATCTGCAAACACAGGCTTTATCAGCCAGAATGTTTACCTGTATTGTGCTTCCGAAGGACTGGCAACTGTTGTGCGTGGTTTAGTTGACAAGCCTGCCCTGGAGAAGGCGATGAAGCTGCGACCGGATCAGAAGGTCATCCTTGCACAATCGGTGGGATACCCGAAAAAATAGTCATTCTACTTTTCCCCGGACTGAAGAGGCTGTTTGAAAATAAAGATAAATAATTAAATATCACTTTGTAAATTGGTGTGATTGTTTTATAGTTTCATAAACGATTGATAGTTGCGGTAAGAAAATAATTTTCAGAAATAAATTTCGAATACCAAATAATAAATAATAAAGTCGGTCTAAAAATGATTCATCGTTTACTATGCTGTCGGATGTTTCCATCCGACAGTTAATGATATGGCAAAATTTTAATTACTCCAGTATTCAATGTCAGGTGGAAACACCTGACATCATGTAACAGCAGAACGGAACAAGACGGTTGTAACGCGAAAACAACTTTAACATTTTTTATTTAACCCTGACGTTTTAGTCAGGGTGTGACCAAAGCGTCATCACATTCGACATTTATTATTTAAAATATAGGGCTAATCTTCAATACCCTGTTAAAAAGGATGGTAGCAAACAATCAAATACGTTTTTATTCAAATAATTAAATATGCGACCTAAACGCCTATACCTACTTAGTTAATTAAAACAAAATAATAAAAAAGGGAGGATTATAGATGTGTATAAAGAAAAAGAATTTAAGTTATAACAGATGCACCAGGTCCTTCATGTTTCTCGCGGGAATGCTGATGATAATTTTAATTGTATGGGTTGGTATAAACTGCCAGGGTAAACTCTATGATTCCAAACAGATACTGAAAAAAATTGGTGTTTCACGTGGCATTTGTGTTTTGTTGGAAGATACAGGTTGTAAACTTGCTATCGAGCTGGCGCGGGAAAGTGAGTTGTTGATATATGTGCAGTTAACCAACGGTGAAGACGTAGAAGCTGCACGCCAGGCAGTTGACGAAGCAGGATTTTATGGATCCCGTATCTTCGTTGAGAAAGGTGAGTTAACAAGGATTCATCTGGCCGATAATCTGGCTGATGCTCTTATCACCGTAGGTAAAGCATCAAATATTTCGGAATCTGAAGTCCTCCGGGTAATACGTCCCCAGGGAAAAGCCATAATAGGTGGAAAAGAATTAATCAAACCATTTCCTGAAGGAATAGATGACTGGAGTCATCCATACCACGGTCCGGATAACAACCCCCAATCCAAAGACAGGATTGCCCGGGCGCCTTATCTTACTCAATTCCTGGCCGAACCATACTATGCACCGTTGACACAGGTTGCGGTAGCTTCGGGAGGCCGTGTGTTCAAAGCTTTTGGCAATATTGCTTTTCATGTGCGTGAAGAAGCCCTGCTTAACTCGCTCGTAGCATTTAACGGCTACAATGGGACGATGCTTTGGAAACGAAAGCTTACTCCCGGTGTTATGATCCACCGTAATACGATGATAGCAACGCCCGGGATTTTGTATGTAGGCGATGACAAGAGCTGCAAGGTTATCGATGCTGCCACAGGTCAGTTAAAAAACGAGATCATTCCACCCATAAATATTGCCGGTGGCACTTTCTGGAAGTGGATGGCGCTTGAAAACGGGGTGCTTTACGCACTTTTAGGCGAACAGGAACAGAAAGACCCTGTGGTACGGCAACAGAGAGAAGCACACGGCTGGCCTTGGGATCCGCTCTCGAAAGGGTTCAACCAGCCTGAGAATCCGTGGGGATACGGACGGAACTTATTGGCTATCAATCCAAAAACAAAAAAGGTGCTATGGAGTCACCGGGAAGCTGAAAAGATCGACAGCCGTGCCCTCTGTATGAAAAACGGGCGAGTCTATATTTATCGACATGACGCTTTCCTGGCGTGCCTGGATGCAAAAACCGGTAACGATATCTGGCGAAAAACACCCGACAATGACCCTGAACTATTCAAAGCGCTTGGAGCATATCTGAATCGACAAGACTGGCGTACCAATTGGCGAACCACAGCTTATCTTAAATGCAGTGACAAGGCGCTATACTTTGCCGGTCCCACGATTGGCAAGCTTCTCGCCGTTTCTGCCGAAGACGGTAATATCCTCTGGGAAGATCCCTATAATAATTTTCAGTTGGTTATTCGTGACGACGGACTCTATGGCATCAGTGGTCAAATTGATAATTTTAAAAGCAAGAAATTTGATCCGCTTACCGGAGAGGTCTTGGCGGAACTGGATACAAAACGACGTGCCTGTGCCCGGCCGAATGGAGCCATTGATGCTATATTTTACCGTGCTGAAGGTGGTTCGGTTCGTTTGGATATGGTCAGTCAGACTCCTCAATGGATTTCACCGATGCGGGCACAATGTCATGATGGCGTAACTATTGCTAACGGTCTTCTTTACTGGTGGCCATCAGTTTGTGATTGCCAGAACACACTATACGGTATTACCTGCCTTGGACCGGCAGAAGATTTTGATTTCAGCCAAAAAGCGGCTGAAAATGAAAGGTTGGAACAATACGATCTGGCAAATATCGCCGGTCCGGACGAATCACCTGCCGATTGGCCCACGTTCAGGGCAAATAATTACTGTAATGTCACAACGGAAGCCAAAATATCTAAAGACATACACAGACTATGGGGGTTTACTCCGGGAACTGAATTTATTCCGACTGCCCCGGTTACCGTTGGCGGTATTATGTTTTTCAGTGGTTCCGATGGAATCGTACGGGCTCTTGACGCTGCAACCGGAGAAATTCGGTGGAAAGCCTATACAGGAGGCCCTGTCCGTTTCCCACCAACTATTTGGAAGGGACGTGTGTTGGTAGGTTCCGGTGATGGATGGGTTTATGCCTTCGAGGCGCTAACCGGGCGATTATTGTGGCAATTCAATGCAGCTCCGGAACATCGGAAGATACCTGTGTATGGTTCATTTATGTCCTCCTGGCCGGTCGCAAGCGGAGTGGTTATTGAAGATGGGATTGCTTATTTTGCCGCCGGTATTGTTAATTATGATGGGATCCATGTATATGCGCTCGATGCTGCCACCGGTACGATCAAATGGCAGAATAATACATCGGGGCATCTCGACCCCGAGGCTCGCACCGGTGTAAGTGTACAAGGACATATGCTTATTAACGACGGTAAGCTCTACCTGGCAGGTGGAACTTCTGTTTCCCCGGCCGTCTATGACCTCGCGGATGGAAAATGCCTTAATGATCCGGCTCCGCTTAAACTTTGTGGCTCAACTACCCCGCGAGGAAGGGAACTTTTTAAGATAGGTGATAAGGTTGTGGCTTGCGGTATGCCTTTATACGCACACCCTGAATATCCTGTATATGATCCTACAGTTACCAATAAGATGTTACATACATCTGCTGACGGCAGGGATGTTGTTTGGATAAATAACCGGAAGGTTATGTGTTTTAATAATATCGATAAACAAATTTTAAATAATTCCGTATTTGACCCGGCTAAAGAACCATTTCATATAAGTGCAGGGTGGGGAAAATTGGATATTGAAGATAAGCCGTTATGGGAGTATGATTGTGGGGAAGCGGTTGCGTTTGCACGATGTAAAAATGCAGTAATATTTTCGGCTAAGCCTTCTGAAGGAATTAGAAATGTGAATTTTATTGAAGCTCTTGATATCAACAATGGAAAAAGCCTCTGGTCACGGCAATTGTTATCTTCTCCGGTTCCCTGGGGTTTGGCTGTGGACCACGATGGTCGGATAATTGTCACTCTTAAAAATGGACAGGTTATATGCTTTGGTCAGAGAGATTGAGTTTAAGATCAACCCCATCCGTGGTTGCTTCCGGGAGTGCAGCATTGCAGCCCACCTGTGAAACCGCTGGTTATTCAAAGTAATCCCTATGGGAAAATTCCGATACATTAGATTAATTATACTGATCTTTCTGTGGATTTGTTTTCAAAGCCATCCGGTATTCGCGTGTCGATACAATGTTCGTGAAACAGGCTTTGTTGATCTGGGTACTAAACCGTATTACTTTTATGGCTATGTCAATAATGATACTCCGGAAGAAATTACTTCAAGCTTTGAACAAATATCACATGCCAATCTTTTTGATTGCAATATCCGGGTTGAAATTATCAATACCGATTTACAAAAAGATCATCCGGCCATGAAATATATATCTTCATGGCAAATACAATCTTTTCCCGCTGCCATTCTGGTTTCCCCCGATGGGCAGTCTTTAATCGTGCCTGTCAAAAAAAATAATGTACCTTTCGAAAAAACATTACAGTCGGCAATTGATAATATTTTATTCTCACCAATACGGGAAGAGATCATCAGGAAAGTCATAGAAACATACGGCGTAATATTGTTGATCGATGGAGAAAATGCACAAGAAAATAAAAAGTATGAAGAAACTGTTTTATACGCTATAGAGAACATAAAAAATCAAATGAAAATGATGCCGAAATCCATTGCCCATCCCCCTGTCCTGATCAAGATGGATCCGGAATCATTTTCCCGTGAAAAGATATTACTTTGGAGTTTAGGCTTAGATGCAGACGATACAAAAAACCCATACGCGGCAGTATTTTACGGAAGGGCACGATGGATCGGACCGCTGATGAAGGCCGAAGAGATAAACAAAACGAATCTGATCAATATCCTTTCCATTATCGGGGCTGACTGCGAATGTGGGCTTGACATATCCTGGGTACTGGGTACGATGTTGCCAATGAGATGGGATCAGAAAAGACAAGCAAAAGTTGCCAAATCGTTGGAATTTGATCCTGAGAACCCCGTGATAAAAATGGAGGTAAGCCGAATCCTGAAAAAGGGATCTTCTTTTTACCCGGGAGTGCCTGTTGTTTATCAGGATTCTCTCGGGAAATCCGGATCGCTTTCCGGATCATATGTCATTGATGAGAATAAATCCCGTTTACACGTTTTATTATATATTACCGGAGGATTGGTAGTAATCACCATAATTACAGTTTTATTCATTTTTATCAAGGCAAAAAGGAAGAATTTGTAATGTACTAAAGCTAAACAACCGGATGCGAACCGGGTCTATTCTATCAGGCCATGATCACCAGGACCGGAGAGACCGGGACCCCGGGAGGGGTCTAACAATAATAGCCCCAGGCACTGCCTGCGATAAAGATGTAAAATAGAATACCGGTTCAACTACCATCGATCCTCAGAGAGAAAACGTTTCATGGACCGGAACATGAAAAGGATTCATTATTTGCGGGATAATCCGTCCGCACGTTTCCAACGGTCCGATGGATGGTTTACGGAGTAGTTACAGGTACAAAAATTGACTCTAATACTTGTAGGAAATGCTGCAAGAACGACTATCTGAGTCATTTCAACGACTGGGAAAAAATACACGGCAAACAAATGCGTCCGGTTTGCCGGACTGCCCGTCAGATCGTATGGGCGGAAAAGTAATAAGTAACTAATATATTGATCAGATTGCAAAATATAAATTAAGACAGTCAAAAGAAGGAATAAAAAATACGTGCATTTATATTTATCATTTCGCCAGGGTATTATATGAGATTTGGAAGGATTGTGAATATAAGATTGATTTTATGCGATTACCTCAAAAAAATGCCTAAATGAAGAAGTGCCTAAAGTGACTAAAGTTTAAAGTGCCTATAATAATAAATGTCTAAAAGGTCGAATAGTCAAAAGGTCGAAAGGTCAAAATTCAACTCATAGAATCTGCCACTCTTAGACTCTTGGACTCTTAAACTCTTAGACCCTTCGACCCTTAGGCCCTTAGACCCTTAGACTTTTAGACCCTTAGACCATGCGACCCTTATATCCTGCGACTTTAGATTTTATGTTTAATTTCTCTTTCATTTTAGTTCATTTTTATAATGCTGTCAGGTGCCTGTATGCCTCAAGTAGATTTCCACCTGACATAAAGAACTGTCGGTTGGAAACAACCGACAGCATCCTAAAAATTATTCTTGTCAGGAGGTTCCGGGAAGTTTTTACTATATAGAAAATAACGGCAATTCCGTTATACAATTGCTGCCAGTAATTTGAAATATATATGAACGAAGAAGAAATCATAAGAAAAGAAGCAAAAGAATTCTACAACTACGAAATAGATAACTCAAGTAGAAATAACGCAATTGATGATTTTCATGAGTTGAAAACTCGACTATATGATTTTTACTCTTCGGAAAGTAAGGCAATATTTTTAGATGAAATCGAAAACAGATTAAAAACTAATCTAAAAGAGCACAGAAATAAGGATCATAATGGAAAACCAAGCCCAACTTGCCAAATCGAAATAAAGGCTGAAAAACTTCTTTTTTATATAAAACAAGAATTGGATACTTTACCTGTAATTGCACATCAACGTTTTCAGACAAATCAGGAAAAAGAAAGAACAAAAGTTTTTGTCAGTTACAGCCATTTAGATGATGAGTTTTTAAAAGACGTTAAAAGACACTTCAAACCATTTTTGGGTCAAATTGACTTTTGGGATGATTCTAAAATTCTTCCAGGGCAGAAATGGAAAGAAGAAGTCCGAAATGCGATTAGCGAAACCAAGGTCGCTATACTTCTTGTAAGTACAGACTTTCTGGGTTCAGACTTTATTGCAACAGATGAATTACCACCTTTGTTGGAAGCAGCGGAAAAAGAAGGTGCTGTAATCTTAACAGTAATTTTGAAACCTTGCTTGTTTGAAGAGTTTTCAGATTTAAATCAATTTCAGGCAATGAATCCTCCAAGCCGACCTGTAAGCAAAATGGATTCAAATGAAAGAGAAGAACTGTTTGTGAATTTAGTCAGACAAACAAAACGAATATTAAGTGAATAAAAACTACTTGCAACATGCAATAAACCCAAGCCGGCAGAATGTTTCAGAAAATAAGTAATGCATGAAAGTAAAATTTCGTATATTGAGAAAAAATAGTAATATAAAACTGGCCAGTGTTTATTGCCACCGTCAGACTATCTAAAAACCTCTTGATTTTGTTCATAACTTTATGAAAAAAACCAAGTTAAGATACTAACTATTAGTATTTTTAAGTATGAAATTC
>JAUWBB010000380.1 GCA_030605195.1 Bacteroidota bacterium | reverse complement strand
CGTATTTAAAACCTTTGGCACTGCAATGATTCGTTACCACGAACACCAAATTGAGTTTGTGGGCGCCAGAAAAGAATCCTACAGAATAGATTCGAGAAAACCGATCGTGGAAGACGGAACCCTTGAAGACGATCAGAAGAGGAGGGATTTTACAATTAATGCAATGGCTATTAGCCTGAGCCGGGATACGTACGGAGAATTCAATGATCCGTTTAACGGTCTTAGCGATTTAATGTTTAAAACTATCCGGACTCCACTGAATCCCGACATAACTTTTTCAGATGATCCATTACGTATGATGCGGGCTATCCGTTTTGCAAGTCAACTTGATTTTAATATTGAAAACAAGACATATAAATCCATCATTAAAAACATTGAAAGAATAAAGATCGTTTCCAAAGAGCGAATCGTCGATGAAATCAATAAAATTATTCTTTCGGATATTCCTTCAAAAGGATTCAACCTTCTTGAACAAACCGGCTTGCTCGCTCTGATATTCCCTGAACTCGATCAAATGAAAGGTGTTGAAATAAAGGAAGGTAAACAGCATAAGGACAATTTTATCCATACCATTAACGTACTGGATAATATCAGTAAAAAGACAAATGATCTATGGTTACGATGGGCTGCCCTAATGCACGACATTGCAAAACTAAAAACCAAACGATTTAATCCTCAATTAGGTTGGACATTTCATGGTCATGAATATTGGGGTGCAAAGATGGTTCCCGACATTTTCAGGAACCTCAGGCTTCCCCTACATGAAAAAATGGAATACGTTAAAAAATTGGTTCTTTTGCATCTCAGGCCCATTGTGTTGTCCCAGGAAGAGGTTACCGACTCAGCGATAAGACGTCTTCTGTATGACGCCGGAGATGATATTGATGACCTGATGATCCTTTGCGTAGCCGATATAACCTCAAAAAATGAAGTAAAAATTAAAGAACATTTAGATAATTTTCATATTGTAAGGCAAAAGCTAAAAGAGATTGAAGAAAAGGACACCATCCGTAATTTTCAACCACCCATTTCGGGCGATATCATTATTAAAACCTTTAATATTAAACCGTGTAAGGAAGTAGGAATCCTTAAAAATGCCATTAAGGATGCTATATTGGATGGTGAAATTCCCAATGATTATGAACATGCATACCATTTTATGCTAAAAAAAGGAAAGGAATTGGGATTGGAAAAGAATAAATAATACATCTTTTATACACACTACATAGAGTTTGCCCATAAACTAAGAATGCTTGCTTAAGTATGAAATTCCAAACCACAAATGACAAAAAACAAATAAATACCAAATATCAATTGTCAAATGACCGAAACAGCTTTGAATATTGTGATTTAGGTAATTGATTATTATTTGATATTTGATGCTTGATATTTGTAATTTTTAATATTTATTTAAACTTTCGGACTTTATAGACGGACTCTACTTAATTATTTTCCTTGTTCTTCTCAGATCGATATAAACCGGCAGGTGATCACTGAAACCTCCCTGATACCGGTAACCATAATAAGTCCTGTAAGGTTTAAATCCATAATACGTTTTATCTTCTTCCAGCAAAAAATCCGGACTGAAAAGATGAATATCTGCAGATTCCAGGTAAAGCTGATTTTCCCTTTTCAGCAATGAGGCGGAAACAATAAATTGGTCGAACATAAACCAGGTTCCCTTGTATTTAATACTGCCAATCTTATTATTGTCCCGAAAAACATAAGATAAATTATAAAGCCTTCCCGGTATAATTTCGGATAAGTCGGTTTTTGTATCCAGGATCCGTAAAACACTTTCATCTAAGGGTTCGTCATTGAAATCGCCCATAATGATAATGTTGGCATGAATATCCTGGGCGAATAATGAATCTACGTACTGCCTTAAAACCGATGCAATAAAATTCCGTTTTTTCGAAGATTCAATTATACCACTATATCGTGATATCCAGTGATTTACGAAAATATTCAGGGTGTCATTCGTGCTGGTAACCCCTTTTACAAACAAAATATCTCTCGTGTTCATGGGAATATTCCATTGTTTTATAGGGATGAAACGGGTCTGCAATATTTTAAATTTGTTTTTTAGGTATAATAATGCAACATCAATGCCCCTTTGATCGCGTGATTCCTTATGGATTATCTTATATTCATATTTGGCCAAAGGTGTTTTGTTAACTAAATCTTCAAGTACATATTCGTTTTCAACCTCGCATAACCCAACTATTTCAGGAGGTTCCCATCCCCCAACCGCTACAATAACCTTATAAATATTGTTAAGCTTTTTCTTATACCTATAATTAGTCCAATGCCTGGCACCGTCCGGAAGGAACTCATCATCAAGGGTCAGACTATCATTTTCATTATCAAAAAAATTTTCAACGTTATAAAACATTATTCTAAAATCACCCCTTTCCGGAACTTCCTGACCATAGACCACACTGTCCAAATGAGATAGTACTGAAAAAAAAATTAAAACTAAAATTATGCAGGGTTTGGATAAAAACATAATTCTTTCGCTATTTTGAGCTAATTATGGTTTTATTGAAAGTTTAAAATTGTCAAAGTTCATCTTAGCTACTATCTAATTCTATTTATTGCAAAGGGATTATTTCATCTGTCCTTATCTAACAAGCTCTTTTTTTCTTCTTTTATATACTCTAATGCAAATGACACTGAGGTGTGGCTAATAAGCTCATAACTACTTCCCCTAGATATCTTTTCGATCTGCGTTTGCCAGAGTATATAATTTTCCTTAGCCTTAGCCTCAGCACGCTGTCGCTGAAGCTTTAGCGTAGGCGCCCTTAGCCTTATTTTTCTATTCTTTCGTAAGCACCAAGGTCTGGCCCTGCATCTTCGATCCTGCTATTTTGTAAAATATCCAAAGGGAATTTAACCGCGGTTTCCATAGAACCTTTGTCTTT
>JAUWBB010000127.1 GCA_030605195.1 Bacteroidota bacterium | reverse complement strand
AAATTTAAAAATTTTCATTAGTATTTTAGTTAGCCCAATTTTTTACTATTATTCTTATCCATTTACGTCCATCCCATCACAGTCTTCACCATCACAAGAACATATTTCACCTCCCCCTAGGGATTGATTATAACCTTCGAGGTTATTTGCTGACCAATTCTCACAAATACCAGAAGGTCCTCCGCAACCACATTGACAGCAACCAGGAGATCCTCCTCCGCAAAAAGCACTCATTTGTCGTTTCATAAAATCAGCCTTGCTGAGTTGATTGAGCTTTAATTTACCTATTTTTTTCATAATAATAAAAATAATTAGTTTATAACATTTATTATTTATCAATGTCTGATATATCCTTTCACAGACAGGAATCATAGTTCCTTGTTTCACCAAACTTCTTATCTTTGTCACATCACCTCCTTTACTATTGGAGAAGGAGCCCGGGCAGGGAGCGGAAGTTGTACTAATAACCAGGCTTCCTGCCCTTCTTCCTTCGAAAATTGATAAATTGTAAAATTGTAGAAATTTTATCATTGTTAAACTGTTAAATTGCTAAATTGTTATATTGCATCTATGAAAGTTTTAACATTCCTGTTCCTCCAATGTCTTCCAATAATCCAAAAGCTTTTGTTTCATTTTCTTCACTAATATCAAACCCGGCAAATCCTTTATCCACTTCCTCAGATTCAAAACTCCGATTTATCCAGTATTCGGTTTCTGTATTGAAATGGGATTCTTTAATAAGTGCAACCAGTTGTTTATATATCCAGGCTATACCCATTGTACCGTTGGCAATAAAAACACTATTGGGTGTAAGTTCGTTTGTTATAGTGTTCCGGTCGATGCAGTTTAAAAGTTTTTCTGTTATCGTATTTAAGGTTTCTGTGGTTTGTTGTTCGTTGTTTGTTGTTTATCAATTCGGCAATTTGACAATTTTGTTACAGCCAATGCTAATAACAACCGGTTACTATGCAACTTCGGCAAATTCTTATCATCGTTAATTGTTTCAATTAATCGTTTTACGATCTTCTCAACTTTAAAATTGAACATGTTTTGGTTAAATAATTCTCCGAGGAACCAAAGCAGGATGAGATAATCCCAGCAAATATCGAATGTTTGTGGTTTCTTGTTTGTTGTTTGTTGTTCGTGGTTTGTGGTTTGTTCTGAAACTTTAAACTTTGAACCTGAAACCTGGAACTTCTTTTGTGGTTCCCGGATAATCACATATACGTCTTGTATTCGTCTGCCTAGTTCGTCAATGAGATGGATAAGGGTTTGCTTATTGGTGAGGCTGGGAATTTTCTCATAGTTGGCCGCCGGGTTTTGAATGCGTTTGAGGAAATAGGCTCCCAGGCCAACCAGGCCGTCTAACAATTCAATCTCCCGCGGGGTGTTGTAAATTAATGCTTGAAATAGCCGGTTGTCAAACTCTGTTAGCACTTCGTCAGTGTCGGCTTCAATAAACCCATTTTGTACAAGGTATTCAATTCCCCAACCGACATCGGCCAGGCCGTTTTCAAAATCCCATGAAGTAGAAACGCTGATTTCTTCATAAATTTCATCGATCAGTTCCCCGGCGTAATCTTCATAGATTTTGTTTCCTGTGGCCTTTGCCAAATGAAAAAAGTATATGGCAATCCCCGTCTTGCCATGCATCAGGCCTAAATTATCGATAAAGCTTACGTTGAGCAACAACACATTTGTGATTCGTGTTAAGCGTCCGGAGGAAATGTTCTTTATGCTGTTCTCTGTAATGATCATATCTGAAAATGTTTTTTCGCTACGATCGTCCGGCAAATAATGCACAATAAACCCGTACAATTAAATGTATTGCATAGCTTGATGATTTCCAAATAATAAGCAGGGTTTCTGACGAACGGTAGCATTTTCTCACTTTTCTGCAATATTTACTGCCGAACGGTTAAAATAACGGTCCGAATGGTAAATAGTAGCTCCGAATTGTATTCGGAGTTAAAAACGCCAATCCCTTTTTCTTTTACTAAAAGTTATTATTTTCACCTTTATTTCGGAGATTTTTTATTGTCCGGTTGAAAATCGGACCTACAAGGTCCTTTTCGGCACATGCCTCTGCCTCATATAATTTCAACCTGTAGTACCTTCCTTCCAAATTTCTTTTGATGAATTCTCGGGAGCAGAAAAATCCAAATAACAATACACAAAACTTTTACACGGTGAAATAAATTTTAAACTATTCCACGAGGCAGGTAAATACCAATAAATTAATATTCAATAATCAATTTTAGTTTGGAATTTTTCTAATTGAGATTTTGAATTTATTTATTCACAAAAAAAATATTTCAAAGGTGTTCATGAGCTCACTTCGTTCGGTTGATATTTGTAGTTTGAAATTTGTTATTTACCGTTTACTCCGCTGGAAATTCCTATGGGGTTTGTCCGGATTAGTGTTCCGCTAAATGATTGACATTCTTTAATATATGGTCGCATTTCTATTTAGACTAAATATTATTAAAGAAAACATGTTGTAAAACATGCCGATTAGTAGTAGCATTTTGGGAAATTCTGGAATTAAGGTATAAAGAACAAACACTACCAATTTCATTTAAAGAAAGAGACAAATCTAATTAATCCCCGGTTTTTCTTCAAGATCAATAAAAAAACTGCATCATGATAACGATCAGGGATAATGTTTTTCTTTTGCAAACCTGGACAGGCATTGTAAAAGAACATTTATATAACATTTCTGTTATCGAGGCATGTGAAAAGCATATTATAGTACACTTAACAAATAATGAAAAACTGGAAAGCCCGGCAACCCTGAAAGTTTTCAGGTCTGCTCTTCCAGAGAATTTGTTCTTTCAATGCCACAGGAAATACATGGTAAATATGAAAGAAGTAAAAAAGTTCAACCAAAAAGCATCGGAATTAATAATGCAATGTGGCCATAGAATACCCGTTTCAAGAAACAAGAAAAAAAACTTTACTGAGAAATGGATTAAAATATCTTGATACTTATTATATTAAAATTAAGTAAATTGCCGTTCCTTTAAAAACAACAAACAAAACTCTATGCTTCTAAACAATTGAAAATATTGTAACGTTAAATCAGCCAATGAATTACAGTATGAATAAAATCAATTTTATTAGCTTGAAAACCTTATCCTACCCGATGTATCTTTTCTCTTCCCTGATGCTTGTTTCATGCAATAGCAGCCCGGGGGAAAGCAGCGAAGAATTAGCCAAACGATCGTATACCGACAGAATTATTCAGGTACGCGTAACTGAAACCGTTAAGGGTATGTTTACCAAAGAACTTGTCAGTACCGGTAAATTGTATGCTTTCAAAAAGGCGAAGATTCCATTCAGGATACGCGAAGATATTACGTCAATTACGGTTAAAAACGGAGACAGGGTTAAGAAAGATCAGTTATTGGCAACACTTGAACAATTTAACCAGACAATTGCCCTTGATAAAGCAAAAAATCAGATGGAAAAAGCTTTAAATGACATGGAGGATATTTTATTAGGAAGAGGTTATAAACTAAATGATACTGCCAATATCCACCGGAGAATTTTTAAGTCAATCAAGATAAAAAGTGGGTATAATACAGCCTGTACAAATCTGAAGGAAGCAGAGTATAATTTTGAAGCTACCAAATTAAGAGCACCTTTTTCCGGCATAATAAGCGACCTGAAAGCTAAAGTATTCAATCCGGCTTCTTCATATGATTTTTTTTGTATTTTAATTGACGACGGTATGATGGATGTAGAATTTGCTGTTATGGAATCAGAGATAAATCAGGTAAAATCCGGGCAAAAAATTCAGATATTTCCTTTTGCTAATCCTGAAAAAATTTATACAGGAACCATAACCCAGATCAATCCCCAGGTTGACGAGAATGGTCTGATTATGATAAAAGCCACTGTGAAGAATTCTGATCTTAGCTTAATGGACGGTATGAATGTAAAAATATTAAGTAAAAACGAAGTGCCGGACCAGTTAATTGTTCCCAAAGAAGCAGTTGTACTCCGTCAGGGACGCGAAGTAGTCTTTACCTATGAAGATGGATTGGCACTATGGAATTATGTGAAAACAGGATTGGAAAATAGCACACAATTCACCATTATTGATGGATTGTCAGAAGGCCGGAAAGTAATTGTTTCAAATAATCTGAATTTGGCCCACAAAAATGGATTGAACAACTTCCTCAAGTAGCTTTAGCAGATATTACAGGATTAATTTATCCTGAATTATGCATTTTACCTGATGAGAGAAAATTGAAAGCACTTCATGTAAACCCAGATCAAATACAAGCTGCTCTTAGAGAAAACAATCTTACCTTAGGTAGTTTAATGGTCCGTGATGGTCAGTATCAGTATAACATCCGTTTCACCTCCATTCTGCAGACTCCTGAAGATGTTGAAAATATTTACATTAAAATAGAGGACCGGATTCTTCAATTAAAGGACATTGCTGAAGTAAAAATTCGACCTCAAATGCAAAAAGGCAGTTACATCTATCAGCAAAAGTCAGCCATTGGTTTAGCTATCATCAAACAGTCTGAGGCACGTATGGCAGAGTTGAAAGAGGAAATCTACAGGTTGGTGAGCATTTTCGAACGAGATTATCCATTAATTTCATTTGAGATTTCCCGGGATCAGACCCAAATATTGGATTTTGCCATTTCCAACCTTAAGAAGACTTTACTTATAGGTGGTTGTCTGGCATTCCTGATTGTATTCTTTTTCCTAAAGGATGCACGGTCTCCATTCCTTATTTTGATCAGTATTCCAACCTCGGTGGTAATCAGCCTGCTTTTTTTTTTATCTGGTTGGATTATCCATTAATATTATATCACTTTCGGGTTTAATCCTTGGGGTTGGGATAATGATCGATAACTCGATTATAGTAGTGGATAATATTACGCAGTATATTGGCTGTGGAGGGAAACTGGATGACGCCTGCGTAAAGGGGACAAATGAAGTAATACGTCCTTTACTTTCTTCTGTCCTGACCACCTGTGCGGTATTCATACCATTAATTTTCCTTAGTGGAAAATCAGGAGCATTGTTTTATGACCAGGCAATAGCCATTTCTGTGGGATTATTTGTGTCAATGACTGTTTCCATAACATTATTACCAACTCTGTTCCGTCTTTTTTACATAAAAGGAAAAGCAAGTGTGATTGATAATTTTATTTTAAAAATCAGTTTCTCAAACAATGATAAATTGTATGAGGGAGGTTTCAAATGGTTTTTCTCACTGAGAAAATGGTTGCTGCCAGTCTTTTTCATTCTTTTATTGATCAGCACGATCCTTTTTCTTTACTTGCCCAAGGAAAGAATGCCTGTTCTGGATCAGGTAGAATTGGTTATCAACCTGGACTGGAATGAAAGTATACATGTTGATGAGAACAAAAAAAGAATACGGTCGTTAATAAAATATATAAGCGAAAACATTGAACAATCATCAGGATTTATCGGGGAACAACAATTTTTACTTAATCGAGACATGGAACTGACCATTTCCGAGGCCAGTATCTTCATAAAAACACCTAACTCAAGAACAATCGGACGAATCAAGCAGCAGGTTTCTCAATTTTTTTATGAGAATTACCCATCCGGGAAATATGAATTTGCTTCTCCTAAAAACATTTTTGAGCAGCTTTTTTCTGAGAAGGAACCACCAATAGTAGCGAGAGTAAGCCTGGTACAGAAACAGGAAGTTCCCAGGATTGAAAGCATGGAGGCATTAGTCAAAAAAATAGAAACAAAGTATCCGGAAACTGATATTGCTCCAATACCTGTAAAAAACTATCTGGTTGTAAACCTTCTTCCTGAACGTATTTTGTTGTAGGGAGTAGAACAACAGGAAATTTATAATAAACTACGCACTGCATTTAATGAGCTGGAAATAGGTACTCTGAAATCCTTTCAACGGCATATTCCTATCATGCTGAGCGATGAAGTGAAACTTATCAGTGATGTGATGAACAATACTAAAGTTTTTAACTCTCGAGGAGAAGAGATACCTGTTTCCACACTGGTACAAATAACCCAGGCACTTGATTACAAAACTATAATCGGAGGGAAAGACGGGGAATATATTCCCCTGATCCTTAATCCAAACGTTAAAGATCATGAAAAATTAACAAGAGAAATACGCGGATTAGTACGTGAAGATAATTTTATGGATGTTACGTTTACCGGTAGCTTGTTCTCCAGTAAAGCACTTGTTAAAGAGTTGATTCTGGTGCTTTGCATTTCAATCTTGCTCTTATATTTTATACTGGCATCCCAGTTTGAATTATTACTTCAGCCGTTTATTGTTTTACTTGAAATTCCGATTGATATTGCAGGTGCCTTATTTATGTTATATCTTTTTAACGGAACTATAAATATTATGTCGATGATTGGAATTATCGTAATGAGTGGTATCATTATCAATGACTCTATTTTAAAAATTGATACTATTAATCACTTGAAATGGGAAGGAAATTCACTTATGGATGCAATTCGTATTGGCGGTACCAGAAGATTGAAGCCCATTATAATGACAAGCCTTACCACAATACTGGCTCTAACACCCTTTTTCTTTGGAACCGACATGGGCTCCCAATTACAGATACCACTTGCCTTAACTGTTATTGATGGAATGGCTATCGGTACATTGGTAAGTTTGTATTTTATCCCATTAGCATATTACTTTATATACAAATCGAAGGATAAGGGGAAATGAAACTCTATTTAAAATGTTATCAGCTTACCTGCTAATATTGACATGCTGCAAGGAAAATCCCTTTAAAACCTAAAATCATGAAAAAAAGAATCACTCAAATCGGAGCATTATTTTTTGTTGGATTATTTACCTGGCAATGTAAGCAAAATTCTGCAGTACAAACTATCAATGTGAAAGGGAGTGAATTAACTATTTGTAATATAGATCTCACCGGGTTAAGTTTTGATACAATTAATTAAATGACAGGTATGACAGGCAACTACTCCTGCTGTTTCTGTACGGAGGCGGCTGGTTCCCAGACTGACTTCATGGAAACCTGATTTTTTTGCAAGTTTTATTTCTTCCTCACTGAAATCTCCCTCCGGACCGATCAGAATGGTCAAGTCTTTACGCGGACTAATGGACTTTCCGAACATTTCTTTTTTACTGTCCAGGCAGTGAGCAATAAATTTCTGCCCTTTTTTCGGTTTGTTTATAAAATCCACAAGACGCCTTATGGGATTTAAAAGTGGTTCATAAGCCTGGCAGGCCTGCTTCATCGATGAAACGATGATTTTTTTCAACCGGTCTTCACGAATAATTGTTCGTTCTGAATGGTCGCAAAGCAGAGGCGTGATTTCATCCACTCCGATTTCTGTAGCTTTTTCAAGGAACCATTCAAACCGGTCCATACTCTTGGTGGGAGCAATGGCAATGTGTAAAAAGAAATTTCTTTTTCCGTGATTTTGATAAGCAGTAATAATCTCAACAATACATTTTTTTTCGTTTGGTTCAATTATCTTCGCCTCAAAGAATCCGCCTTTTCCGTCAATTAAATTGATAAAATTCCCCTTGCTTAAACGAAGAACTTTAATACAATGGCAGGATTCATTCTCATCAAGCTGATAAAATTCGGAATGGATACCGGGGGTGAAGAACGTTTGCATTTATTTTGTGATTTTCTGCTCTTGAAGATACGGGAACAAAATGTAATTAGTGTCTGTCTATAAAGTCGATGAAATCAAAAAAATAAATAATATTTGTTTATATGACACACCCCTACACCCCTACACCCCTCTTTTTAGAGGGGAATAATGGTATTTATTTTTTTGATTCTGTAAGTTTCTATTATTCTATTTGATATTATGGACAGACTCTAATTATAAGGTACAAATAATTATGGTATAAATTCATTATCCTCTTCAATATTCTCACTCTTCAATATTTTCACCTTCTTCTTCCTGGTCCCTGAATCTCCCGAGGAACCTGTTTAATTTCTGGTCGACAGCCACCATATAAATATAGGGAGTTTCACCACT
>JAUWBB010000156.1 GCA_030605195.1 Bacteroidota bacterium | reverse complement strand
TCGTCAAATAATCCAAGTGGGTTTATATTTTTCATAGCTGATTAATTTTTCCCTGAAATTAATCAAACCATGCAAAATATCCAAGGTCATTTTATTAACAATCAGATGAATATATCAACATGGGTTTTTAGAGGTGCCCTTATGTTATTGATATTTTATCTAAAAACACAAAAGTATCACTAAAATATAGAATATTTTAAACTATAACCTTTTTATCATAAATCGTCAAAAGGATTTGATAATAATTTGCTCTCTTCCAGAGCTTTGATTTGATTAATGTGGAAAAATTTAACATCCTGATAATAAAAATCTATTATTTCCTGATATGTTTTACCCTTTAGTGCCATTTCCATAGCACCTTCCTGGCATAATCCGATGCCATGTCCGTAGCCTTTCCCATCCAATATGATATGATTACCCTCTACTCTCACAGAAAAGAAGGAAGATCGTAATTTCCAATCATTCCTGATTTTCTTAAAAGGAATAGCTCTATTCATCCATATATAGTTTTTTTTTCTTGTTGGCTGATCGAAAGCAAAAAGGCTAACGTGAAATCCATCTACAGGAAAGTCGTTCTTCTTCAAATAATTACTCCATTCTTGCATGGAAATAATTCTCTTCCACCTTGTATTTCTGGTATACAAACAATATGTATCTTTCACTGTTTGCAGATACGGTTTACTAAGCAGCCATACATCTCCCGAGTTGGCTGTTTCACCACCACAATTGGCATGAAAGGCAGCTGTTATTAATTCCTGATTTTTGTCCGTTATTACAAGCCCGGCAGTTTGTTTGGTTGCTTTGAGTATTAAGCTGTTACGTTTTCCTCTTCCTTTATATGCCTGACAATGAACGCCATCACATAAATGAAAGCCTTCTTCAATATGCCGATCCAGATGATCATAGGTGTATGTCCGTGTAATGATTGATTGGGTTTTGTAATATTCGACAGTTGCTTTAGTACCACCCTCCGACTCAACAACAGTGGCAATATAATCATCCATATCCACCCAGTTTAAAAATAATAACCGATTGAGGTCGATCCGGATTTCCAATTCATCATCATATTTCCGTTCCCCGATTAATGGGTTAACAGGCCTTATTTTAAATGAATTAGCATTACCTGTACCCCTAAACAAAATTTTACTGAACATCTCTATGTGACCCTTTGAATCTCTTAACGAAATTTGATCATTTGTTCTTGTAATATAAATAACGTGATTCGTATCTAAGGTAAACTGATAGGTTTTGTCGCAATAAACCCTGTAACTCCCTTCATCCAACGAAACAACAACCGATGTCAGATCAAAATCGTTATAAACACTAACGCTGACTTTTTGAGCCAATACATTAAGCACTATCAGGACGGAGACAAAACAAATTATTTTCTGTATTTTAGGCATTTTACATTTTAGGCACTTTTGTAAATAGAGTCTGTCTATAAACTAAGCATTTAGAATTTTTTAAAATTCAAAAATTATTTGACTTTATGGACAGACACTAAATAGTCATACATTACATTTGCGATCTTATCAGATACGCCCTGTTCACCCAGCTTTTCCCGCAAGATATTGAACTGATTTAACATTTCCTTACGGTTATTCCCATCCTGTAAAATTTTACCAAGTTCCGATTTGAGCGCTGCCGGTTCCAAATCATTTTGGATCAGTTCTTTCACCACCTCAGCATCCATTATAAGATTTACAAGGGAAATATATTTCACATTTACAAACTGTTTTGCAATAAAATAGGATATTTTACCACCTTTATAACACACGACTTCCGGCACATTTAATATAGCTGCCTCCAATGTGGCAGTACCTGATGTAATTATTGCTGCCTTGGCATGTTGCAAAACCGGGTAGGTTTGGTCGAAGAGTAATTTAACATTAAACCCTTTCATCAGCTGAGTATAATAAGGCTCTTCAATAGATAAATGAGCGGCAATAAGAAATTGATAATCCCGATAAAAAGGTATGATCTCCAGCATTACCGGTAACATATTTTTCAACTCCTGTTTTCTGCTGCCGGGTAATAAGGCAATTATGGGTTTATCAGGAAGACTATTTTTCTTAAGGAAGGTTTCTCTGGTATCCAAATATTTGCTTTTTTCGGCAATGGCATCCATTATTGGATTTCCCATATAATCCACCGTAAAATCAAACTGTTTGTAAAAATTAACCTCAAACGGAAAGATCACAAACATTTTGTCAACATATTGTTTAATGATTTTTATTCTGGACTGTTTCCATGCCCAAAGTTTAGGAGAGATATAGTAAAAAACCGTTAAGCCTTTGGTTTTTGCAAACTTTGCTATTTTAAGGTTAAATCCCGGATAATCTATCAAAATCAAGACATCCGGATTGTATTCCAACAGGTCTTTTTTGCAAAACCTTATGTTCCTGGCAATAGTTCTCAGGTTCTGAATGACTTCCAGGAACCCCATAAAAGCAAGTTTCTTATAATGCCTTACCAGGTTTTTTCCTTGTTCTTTCATCAGGTCACCGCCCCAAAGCCTGAAGGATGCATTCTGGTCCTTTCGCTTTAATGCCCGGATCAGATTAGCACCGTGAAGGTCTCCTGAAGCTTCGCCTGCTATAATGTAGTACTTCATTGAAGATATTCTTTCAGTCCGGCAAGCCGGACGTAAAGTTATTCTTTATTGTCCTTTACCAGCCATTAAAATGGCTGGCTATTGTCTTTCTGTCCGCCAAGGCGGACGGAATGTTGCATTTCTTTTGATTCGTATTAATAATTGCCTATAAACCAATACAATAGTCCCGGAGGGACTTGCAGATAATAGCCAGTGAGTTTACTCACTGGAGATCAAGACCATATAGAACCTTACAGCCCGTAGGGCTTGAAAGATATTCTTTCATTTTTCTATGTTAATAATTTTAGACCCAATACAATAAAAGCAAAACCGAATGTAGCCACTAATACACCGCGGGCTGAATTTAAAAAATCTAACCAGATAAAAATAAAGAAGGCTAAAAGGTTTGGGATAACACACAGACTGATAATATTGGTATAAACATTTTTAAGAACCAGAAAATGAATATACTCTTTAACCGAAAACGATTTTGAAGTAAAAAGATAAAATACGATTACAGCAATCAATGGGACAAAAACCCCAGTAAGAATACCTATACTAACCGAGTTTAGTTTTTGTTTCATTTAAGCATTCCAGGCATTTACAATTTTAGGCATTTTTTTAATCTATCCAATTGGCTAAAGGAAGTAAAATCGACCTGAATTGGAACAATGGATACGTAATTGTTTTTCAAAGCCCATTCATCCGTATCCTCAGCATCCGGTTCAAAATTATTAAAGTAACCTGTAAGCCAATAATATTCACAATTTTGTGGATCAGTTCTTTTATCATATTCTTCCTGCCAATGCCCATCCGTTTGTCTGCAAATTTTAATTCCTTTGATAATCTCCTTCTTCCCTGCCGGTATATTTACATTCAGGCAAGTTCCTTTTTCCAGGTTATTCAATAACACCTGTTCAATGATCTGTTTGGAATAAAATTTTGCAGCAGTAAAATCAGCGTCTTTAGAGAAGTCTGATAGGGAAAGTCCTATGGAATTTATTTTGTTAATACCTCCCTCGATGGCTGCAGCCATTGTCCCTGAATAAACGACACTTACCGATGCATTTGAACCATGATTGATCCCCGATACCAGCAGATCGGGCATTCGGTTAAGCAATTGGTTGATGGCTATTTTCACACAATCAACCGGGGTTCCCGTACAACTGTAAACTTTCAGGTTTTTTTCTTCCCTGACTAAGATAACCCGGATCGGATATTTAATGGTAATTGCATGCGACATCCCTGATTGGCTTTCCCTGGGTGCAACCACCACAACCTCGCCAAACCCGGCTATCACATCGATAAGCTCTCTGAGGCCTTTGGCTCCCACGCCATCATCGTTGGTCACAAGGATCAACGGTTTGTATTCTTTTTCTCTGTCTTTCATTCTTTAATAAAAATCAGATACAAAGATATCCAAATCAAGTCAAGTAACAAGAGACACGATCCTGGTTTATTCAGGTTAATTGTTATCAGTTAGTTACTAAAATTCTTTACTTTTGTTTTTTAAATCGTACATCTGACTATGAAAATTTCTTATAACTGGCTAAAAGAATACATAAACCTGGACATCGGTCACCAGGAAACCGCTGACATTTTAACCAATACGGGGCTCGAAGTGGAAGGCATAGAAAGGTTTGAGTCTGTGAAAGGGGGATTGGAAGGAATTGTTATTGGAGAAGTAAAAAGTTGCAAAAAGCATCCAAATGCTGATAAATTAAGCATTACAACCGTTGATATCGGACAAGACCGGTTGCTGAATATTGTATGCGGGGCCCCAAATGTAAAAGCAGGACAAAAAGTCCCGGTAGCAATCGAAGGAACTACATTATACCAGGGGGATGAGTCTTTTAAAATAAAAAAATCAAAAATAAGAGGGGAATTTTCTGAAGGGATGATATGTGCCGAGGATGAATTAGGACTTGGTACTTCCCACGAAAGTATAATTGTTTTGGATGACAAGGCCAGAGTGGGAACACCTGTCAGAGATTATTTCGATATAGAAACAGATGTTGTTTTTGAGATCGGGCTTACCCCGAACCGCATTGATGGCGCTTCCCATTTTGGAGCAGCAAGGGATTTAGCTGCTTATCTCAATCAAAGCAGGAAGACCGGGTGGTCTAAACCTTCTGTGAAAACTTTCAGACCTGACAATACCAAAAATGTAATTGATGTTGTTATTGAAAATCCTGTTGCATGTCCACGGTATGCAGGTGTAACTGTTTCCGGAGTAAATGTTGGAGACTCCCCCAACTGGCTTCAAAACAGGCTGAAATCCATAGGACTGGTTCCGATCAATAACATCGTCGATATAACCAATTTTGTTCTTCACGAGACGGGACAACCGTTGCATGCCTTCGATGCAGACAAAATCACCGGAAAAAAGATCATCGTAAAAACCCTGAAAGATGGCGCCATTTTTATAACGCTCGATGAGATAAAAAGGGAACTCTCTGACGAAGACCTGATGATTTGCAACGAAGAGGAAGGCATGTGTATTGCAGGTGTTTTCGGGGGAATCGATTCGGGGGTTACTGAGGAAACAAAAAATATCTTCCTTGAAAGTGCCTATTTTAATCCTCTTTATATCAGAAAAACATCAAAACGACATGGACTTAATACCGATGCATCATTTCGCTTCGAGCGGGGTGCTGATCCTGATATGACTATTTATGCACTAAAAAGAGCAGCTCTCCTTGTAAAAGAGATTGCAGGAGGGGAAATATCTTCAGATATCGTGGATGAATATCCAACACCAATACCTGATTTTAAAGTAAATTTAATGTATTCGAATCTGGAGCGTCTGGCAGGTAAGAAAATCAATAGTAAGGTAATAAAAAATATACTGACCTCGCTTGAAATTAAGATTATTAATGAATCAGAAGAAGGTTTAAAATTAATTGTACCTGCTTTCCGTGTTGATGTTCAGCGTGAAGCTGATGTGATTGAAGAAATCATGAGAATTTACGGATACAACAATATTGAGATCAATGAAAAAGTTCAATCCACTCTATCTTATTACGAAAAACCGGATAAGGAAAAAGTCATCAACCTGATATCCGATATGTTGGCCGGTAACGGATTCAACGAAATAATATCCAACTCCCTTACACCTTCGGCTTATTATATAGATTCAAGTGTTTTCCCTTCTGAACATACGGTTAACATTCTCAATCCGGTGAGTATAGACCTTAATGCCTTGCGGCAAACCCTTCTTTACGGAGGATTGGAAGCGATTGCCTATAATATCAATCACAAGAACCCAAATCTGAAATTTTACGAATTTGGAAATTGCTACCGTTTCAGCAAAAGTCATCTTGAAAATCAGCCATTAGCCCATTATTATGAAGAAGAACACCTGGCGCTTTTCCTTACCGGGTATAAATCTTTTCCGGGCTGGAACAGCACTGCTCAATCCGGTTCATTCTTTTACCTGAAATCATTTGTAGAACGAATTCTAATACGGTTGGGATTTAATCCTGATGATTTCATAAAAGCAGATTCCGGATTGGATTTTTTTGCAGAAGGATTACAGTATGGCTTGAACGGATCAGGAATGGTTGAATTCGGAAAGATAAGTACCGGCATATTACAAAATTTTGATATAAAACAGGATGTTTATTTTGCCGATTTCAACTGGAAAAATATCCTTTTTTCAATAAAAACCCATAAAATTACTTACGTTGAGTTGCCCAGGTATCCCGAAGTAAAAAGAGATCTGGCACTTTTACTTGATAAATCAATAAAATTCGATCAGGTTAAGGAATTAGCTCGAAAAACGGAAAGAAAACTACTTAAAAGCATTACCTTATTTGATGTTTTCGAAGATGAAAAGATCGGGAAAGATAAAAAATCATATGCTGTAAGTTTTATACTGCAGGATGAAAACAAGACCCTTACCGACCATCAGATTAATAAGATCATGACGAACCTGATGAGGGCATATGAAAAAGAATTAGGCGCTCAAATACGATAATCTTAATAATGGATAAGATTGAATTAATTAAAGGTGATATTACCAGATTAAACGTGGATGCCATTGTAAACGCCGCCAATACTACATTGCTGGGTGGTGGTGGTGTTGATGGTGCCATTCACAGGGCGGCCGGAGCCGAATTACTGGAAGAATGTAAAACACTTGGCGGTTGCCTTACAGGAGAAGCGAAAATTACAAAAGGATATAAACTCCGGGCAAAGTTTGTAATCCATACCGTCGGACCAGTTTGGGCAGGTGGAAAAAATAATGAAGAAACCCTGCTGACCGGTTGTTATAAAAACTGCCTGAAACTGGCATCAGAAAATAACATTAAGACAATTGCCTTCCCAAATATCAGCACAGGCGTTTATTTTTTTCCAAAAATCAGAGCTGCAGAAATCGCTATTCATGAAGTAAAATCTTACCTGGCTGAACACGGCGAAATTGAAAAAGTTATCTTTTCTGTTTTCGATGAGGAAAATTTTAAGATTTATAAGGAAAAACTGAATACCTTAAATATAGGTTAAGGCTAAGGTGACTGAGAGACTTGGTGACTATGTGACTTGGAGACTAGGAGAAGG
>JAUWBB010000158.1 GCA_030605195.1 Bacteroidota bacterium | reverse complement strand
CATCTTTTAAGTTATTATTTAACTCAATACTGCTTCCAAAGATAAATTGAAGTTTGACCATAAAGACATTTGTTATTAGACAAAGCACCAAATAACAAAATCCAAATTCCAAATATTTATCAATGATAAAGGATTTGATATCAGGGCCAGGTTCGAGTTATTCGAAATGGCAATTATTTTTATTGGTAACACTCCGTGTTGTAATAGGCTGGCATTTTTTATACGAAGGACTAGCGAAACTGGCAAATCCTGACTGGTCGTCAGTTGGGTTTTTACTGGATTCAAAGGGAATGTTTTCAGGATTCTTTTTTTCCCTTACCACAAATCCGGATGTAAAACCTTCTGATTTAGATGGTAAAACGATCCGCCTGGGTCTGATAGGATTTGGAATAAGAGGCAATCATTTAGCAAAAGCCGCCGGTTTTTTACATCCAAACCATGTTATCGATCTTGAACAGGCAGCTAAACAAAATAGCGTCGACAAACGATATCAGGACTTCATAGAGCAGGAGAACCCGAATATTATTTTAAATGGTATTTGTGATATTTTTGATGTTTATGCTGAAAAGGCAAGGGAAACCGCTGCCAATATTAAAAAGATTGGTAACGGTGAAAAATTGGGAGAATTGCCCAGGAGGTACAGGAATTATAGGGAACTCCTCGATGCTGATGATATTGATGCCGTCATTATTGCAACACCAGATCACTGGCATGCAAAGATGACAATCGATGCAGCCAATGCCGGCAAGCATGTTTATTGCGAAAAACCTTTAACAAAGACTGTTAAAGAGACGTTTGAAGTTGTTGAGGCTGTTAAAAACAACAATATCGTATTTCAACTGGGTCACCAGGGAAGGCAAACCGAAAGTTATTTCAAAGCACAGGAAGTCATCCGAAAAAATGTTTTGGGTAAAATTACCCTTATTGAAGTTACCACCAATCGTAACGATCCCAATGGAGCCTGGCAATACCCGATCCGTCCGGATGCCGGTCAGGATACAATTGATTGGGAACAATTCATTGGTCCGGCCCCCTGGCATGAGTTCAGCCTTGAAAGGTTCTTCCGCTGGCGTTGTTGGTGGGATTACAGCACCGGCTTATCAGGAGATCTGCTTACACATGAATACGATGCCATGAATCAGATACTCGGTCTTGGTATTCCACATTCAGCAGTATCATCAGGTGGTATTTATTACTATAAGGATGGACGGAATGTCCCTGATGTTCTGCATACAGTATATGAATACCCTGACAGGGATCTTTCGCTGGTCTATAGTGCAACCCTGGCAAGCAACCGGTCAAGGGGAATGGTCATTATGGGACATGATGCTGCAATGGAAGTAAGCAATACACTGACCATTATGGTTGATACGGGCTCTACGAGATACAAGGATAAACTCGAAAGTAAAATCTTTGATCCTTCCCTGCCTGTCTATTCCTATACCCCGGGGAGAAAAAACGTTGATGCTGTTACTTCGGCAACAGAACAATATTTTGCAGGACGAGGCTTACTATATACATACAAGGGAGGGAAAAGGGTAGATACCACTCACCTGCATATCAGGGAATGGCTCGAATGCATCAGAAAAGGATGCCAGCCTTCATGTAATATAGAACAGGCTTTTGAAGAAGCCATTACAGCTCATATGGGAACTATAGCTTACAGGGAGAACAGGAAAGTACTCTGGGATACGGATAAGAAAAGGATTATCTGATCATTTACTATACCAATGGTCCGGATTCGGCCACTTCAGATGAAACGAAATCTTTGTATTGCTTGAAATTCTCCTTGAACATTCCGGCCAGGTCTTTTGCCTTTTCATCATAAGCAGGCTTATCTTTCCAGGTATTTCCGGGGTTCAGAATCTCTGATGGCACACCCGGACAAGATATGGGAATACGAAGTCCAAAGACATGGTCGGTTTCAAATTCAACATCATTAAGTTTCCCTTCCAGGGCACTGTTTAACATTGCACGGGTATGGTGTATAGGCATCCGGTTACCGGTCCCGTATGGACCGCCTGTCCAACCTGTATTCACTAACCACGTAGTCACATTGTGCTCTTGAAGCTTTTCACCCAATAATTTGGCATAAACACTGGGATGCTGAGGCATAAACGGCGCTCCGAAACAAGTGCTGAAAGTAGCCACCGGTTCAGTGATGCCCCGTTCGGTTCCGGCAACTTTCGCGGTGTAACCAAGCAGAAAGTGGTACATAGCCTGTTCGGGTGTTAATTTTGAGAGTGGTGGTAATACCCCGAAAGCATCGGCAGTAAGGAAAATAACATTTCCCGGATGCTCACCTTTCCCATCCCGGACAATATTATCCAAATGCGTGATCGGATAGGAAGCCCTTGTATTTTCCGTAAAAGAACTGTTGTCCAGGTCCGGCTTGCGCGAATAGGAATCAATAGATACATTTTCAAGTATAGTTCCGAAGCGGCGGGTAGTGGCATAAATAGCCGGTTCGGCTTCCTTCGAAAGGCTAATGACTTTCGCATAACAACCACCTTCAAAATTAAAAACCCCGTGTTCGCTCCAGCCGTGCTCATCATCCCCGATAAGCGCCCTCGCGGGATCAGCGGAAAGTGTGGTTTTACCTGTGCCGGATAGCCCGAAAAACAGGGCTGTACCCCCCTCTTTACTTACATTGGCACTGCAGTGCATTGGCAATACATCCTTCTCCGGAAGCCGAAAGTTAATCAGCGTAAAAGCTGACTTTTTTATTTCTCCGCCGTAGCTGGTTCCACCAATCAGAATAAGCTTCTGAGCCAGATTAAGCAAAATAAAGGCTTCGGAATTTGTCCCGTCCAGTTCGGGAACTGCATGAAACTTGGGCAGGTCAATAATTGTATATGCCGGAATATGATTCTTTAGTTCGTCCAGGTCTGTGATCCTGATAAACATATTTCTGGCAAATAGGGAATGCCAGGCATACTCCGTAATAACGCGCAACGGAATGCGGTATTTCTCATCCGCACCTATATAGCAATCCTGAACAAAAACATCGCTGCCTTGCAAATAAGCCTGTAAACGATGCCATATGTGAGCGAATTTTTCTTCGCTAAAAGGACGGTTAACGGGACTCCACCAAATTTTATCCTCCGTGGTTGGTTCTTTAACGATGAACTTATCATCCGGAGACCGGCCTGTATAAGCGCCTGTGCGAACCAGCACCGGCCCCAGATGGGTTAGCAGCCCTTCCCTGCGCCGGATAATCTGCTCATATAACCCGGATGTGGTTAAATTCCAGTAAATAGTATTCAGGTTCTGCAGATTGAGGTATTCAAGGCCGTACTGACCTTCAATTGCCCTGCTCTCTCTTTGTCCATGATTCAATTTTTCCATAATTCAAATAAGTGAAATTTGGTTCCTTTTAAGCATGCAAAAGTAACCTTTCATTTAAGTTATACAAATAATTAACAACATTAGTCATACATTAAAATTGTTCCATTTCTGCTTTAAGCGCTTTAATTTCTTGTCCTAACTGAATATCCCTGATTACGAAAATAAGGCTTGAAAGAATCAGTCGTCAGACCACTCCAAGTAGTCTGACGACTATTTTTCTTATTTCCTGTCGTATTTACAACACGCGGGCAGGTTTGAATAAACTTCATCTTCTGCTTTTACCTTATCGGTATCATGACCAACTTTGGCAATTGCCTTATGAATGTTTTCAACCTTCGCCTTCGAATCGTCGCAGGTAAGTTTTAACATTTTTGTTTCCTTATCCCAGTCGGCGGAATTCACTCCTTCTACTCCAAGCGCGGCTTTTTCAATCCGGTTTTCACACATTCCACAGTTTCCGTAAACCTTGAAACTGGTTTTTTCACACTTTTGTACCCCGGTGAGGTTTGTTTTCTCTTTCACATCTTCCTGTGAATACACATTTGCAGATCCAATAATTAGAAATGCACTCAATAAAAATGAAAATAACACTTTTGTTTTCATAATTTTTAAAATTTAAAGGTTAATAAAAAAAAATAATTGTTATCTGATTCAGACCCTTAGGGGTTTTAAAAACCCTATAAGGGTCTCATTCCTGATTGTAGACTGCCGACTGTAGACTGCCTTATTTTCCTATTCTTTAACCGCAAGCTGTTCAACACCACCGAAACCGAACTAAAAGCCATAGCTGCTCCCGCGATCATTGGATTCAACAGGAAACCGTTTAAAGGGTACAGGATACCGGCAGCAATCGGGATACCGATTATATTATAAAAGAATGCCCAAAAAAGATTTTGCTTAATGGTTTTAACAGTCTTTTTAGAGATATCTATGGCGGTAACTATTTTACCCAGATCTCCTTTAATCAGTGTAATCTCTGCACTCTCAATGGCAACATCAGTGCCTGTTCCCATTGCAATACCAATATCTGCACGGGCCAGGGCAGGGGAGTCGTTTATTCCGTCTCCCACCATGGCAACTTTTAGTCCGTCATCCTGTAAATCTTTAATAAAATCTAATTTTTCATGAGGCAGAACTTCAGATTTAAAGTGTTCTATCCCGGCTTGCTCGGCGATAATTTTTGCCGTTTGAAAATTATCTCCGGTTAACATATGAACCTGGATGTTCATCTTTTGCAATTGTTGAATGAAAGCTTTCGAAGTATCTTTAATAGGATCGGTTATTGCAAAAACAATACGGACAATATCCTGACGGGCAGCATAAATAATGGTTTTCGCCTCTGCATGAAATTTTTCAGCATAGTGTTGCAGTTTTGGTAAAACCTGTATATTATTTTCATTTATAAATTTTTCGTTGCCAATTAAATAAGTGTGTCCTCTGTACTTAACCGATACTCCTTTTCCGGTAAGGCTGTTAAAATTGCTTAATTCCACCTTTTTAATTCCCAACTCTTTTATATAATCAACAATCGCGTTTGCCAAAGGATGCTCCGATCTTAATTCGGCTGACAGAATTACCGACATCATCTCCACTTTATCTGAAGAATCCTCCCAAAGGCAGTTTGTTACCAACGGTTTGCCTTTGGTAACAGTCCCTGTCTTATCTAAAACAACTGCATTGATTTCCCGTGTCAATTCAAGACTTTGGGCATCTTTAATTAAAATTCCCATTTCGGCTGCTTTTCCGATACCAACCATAACTGCAGTAGGTGTTGCCAGGCCCAGGGCACATGGGCAGGCAATGATAAGCACGGTTACAAGAGTCACAAACGCGTAGGTAACCTGTGGAGATGGTCCAAGGAGATACCAGATAATAAAACTGACTATGGCAATGGAGATAACTACAGGCACAAAGACTCCTGCTATTTTATCGGCCAGCTTTTGTATGGGCGCTTTGCTTCCCTGGGCTTCCTTTACCAACCGGATAATCTGCGACAAAATGGTTTCACTTCCAATTCTTTCGGCAGTCATCTTAAAGCTTCCGGTTTTGTTTATCGTGGCTCCGATAACGTTGTCCCCGGTGTTTTTCTCCACCGGAATGGATTCGCCGGTGAGCATGCTCTCGTCGATAAAGGAGTTCCCCTCAATAATTTTACCATCAACCGGGATCTTTTCGCCTGGATGGATCATGATGATATCACCAATAATTACCTCATCTACGGGAATTTCAATTTCCTTTCCATCCCGTATGACTTTTGCATTTTTAACACCCAAATCCATCAGTTTTTTTATGGATGCCGATGCCCTCGATTTGGCTTTTTCTTCCAGGTATCTTCCGAGTAAGATAAAAGAAATAATAACAGCCGCTGCCTCGAAATAAACGTGCGGCTCAATACCTTTGCCTGCAAGATATTCCGGGAAAAAAGTATTAAAAGCACTGAACAAAAAAGCTGAACCGGCGCTCAGGGCAACCAGGGTGTCCATATTGGCGGTCAGGTGTGTTGCCCTTTTATATGCATTTATAAAGAAACTGTTTCCAAATCCGAATACAACCGGTATTGACAGGAAAAACATAATCCAGTTGGCATATGGGATGTCAGGAAATATCATGGCAATAATCACTACCGGGACACTAAACAAAATTGCCAGGAAAACATTTCTTCTTTGTCTTTTTAACTTTTCGATTTCCTTCTGTTCATGTTCTTCGATGGTAAATTCATCTTTGGCAACCAACCGGTAGCCTATTTCCCTGATCCTCTCCTGCATCCTGCTAAAACTTACCAAATCCTCCCGGTAATCCACAAACACCGATGCATCGGCAAAATTCACCACTGCCTCCTTTACGCCATCCAGTGATGTAAGCATGGTTTCCACACTTTTTGCACAGGATGCGCAAGTCATTCCTTCAACACGGTAAAATTGTCTGATATTTGTCATTATTGCTTTAATTTCATTTGAACAAAATTACCAACTATAACATGGTCCGTTGTTACATAATTTCGGGAAAGATTTGTAAGACTTTGAGGAGGGGAGAGAAGCCATAAGCTCACTTCGGTTGGTCTGACGGCTGAACACGAAGTGTTTAATAATAATATCAAGCTTTACCGGCAAGCAGGTTTTTAGAGGGGAAAATGTAGCAGTAAAATCAGGAGCTTGTAATAAGTTATATTGCTTCTATTAAGAAGGGTTTGGAGTTTTTTCCGAGGAATGCCTTTGGCAGAATTTGGAACTTCCCCGTAGGGATGCCTTTGGCAGAAATTTATTTATTTACAAAATAATTAATTTTTAAAGGTGTTCATGAGCTCTCCGCCAGGCGGATCGGTTGGTTTTTGTTATTTGTGATTTGTGTCATGGGCATCCCTTTGGGAGAATTTCATATTTAAGCAAGCATTTTTAGTTTATGGACAAACTCTAAATAATCCTTTAAAGGACATGGATTTTTGATTATATTTGTAATAAAGTGGAACAAACTTCCTTTTATCCGGAAATATCGGAGTATTAATGTGAAGTTTATTCCCATTATAA